>JAJFHI010000361.1 GCA_021775715.1 Hyphomicrobiaceae bacterium
CTGTTGGGCTTTGCCGACTGGGTTGGCTTGTTGGAAACGTTTCAGTCCACGCGAGACGCGGCGAAGGACTTTCTGTGCGGGCTGATTGCCAAGTGACAAGCGATTGCGCGAGAAGAGCGCCAGAAAATCGCGCAGGCTTGATCCTGGAAAACTAAGCCGGCCATCCATGTAGGCCTCGCCGGCGTGCATCTCTGGATTGAAGAACAGCTTACGATAAAGCGTCGGGTCCGTGAGCTGCATGGTGACGTCAAGGCCGGGTTCGCCAGCAAACACATGCGTGTTGCCCTCCGCATCTATGACCTTAAGGCTGCCAACCTTCACGAACGATTTCAACATGGTCGATAGGGGGAACATCGCAAACTCCGGCTCAATTTATTGCTTAGCGGCTCAAAACCGCCGGGAGGTTGGCCCTAAAGGCGCGCGATGTCCATGGCTGACGCACTGAAGTGCACAGGGATTGCGGTCGCACTGCTATGGGGTTACGTCCCACTGGCATAGTGGTAGGCGATGTCGAACTTGGGTGGTAGTGCGACGAGACGACCGGTTATCGCTCCGAGGGCTGCATCAGCTAGGCGATGGGCGATGCCAAACGTAATTTTGAAGCCGCCGGAAGCCAGGACGACATTGGGGGCGTCCGGAAGCGTGCCAACAACCGGTTCGCGGCCAACGGCTTTGGGTCTGACGCCTGCCCACCGCTCAACAACTTCAGCACCGTCGAGACATGGGCAAAGTGCGCGTGCATTCTGGATGAGGTTTTCAAGTTCGCCGTCGACAGATCTTGGATGATCGAAAACGGTCTCGGATGTCGAGCCGATAGCAACAAGTCCGTTGTCGTGAGAGATGATGTACGTGCCGCGGGCATAAATGATCGGCAGGTCTGGTGAGACTGGCGTTCTGGGTTGCAATAGTGCCGCCTGACCTTTGACGCCGAACCCAAGTGGAATGCCGGTTAGGGGTTTGAGCAAATCAAAGGCCTCATAGCCGGCAGCAACAATGACATGTCCAGGCCTTAGCATATTGCCATCTTCGAAGGTAAGCGTTCCGTCCTTCGAGATGGTGCGAACCGTCGTGGACTCTCGGATTTCGACCTTGGTCGACGTGCATTTGGTTGCAAGCGCCTGGAGCATCGCGCGGGGGTTGACGCGCGCACTTAGCGTATCAAAATCGCAGGCCAGTAGTGAAGGGTCTGGTGAGAGCCAGTCGGTATTGGGTGTGTCTGGCAATAGCGCCCAGTTGATCACACCACCTGATGGGGAGCGTGTCGGCCAGTTGTCCGCAGACGCCGACTGCCAGGTTTGGCTTTGGCGCAGTTTGTTTTCTGTGTAGATCGGCATGAGGCGTCCGCAGCGGCGGTAACCACATGTTAGGCCGGTCGCGTCTTCCAGTGCCCCAACTTCTGTTTCAAGTGACATGAGAGCGTCGAGCTGGAATTCCTTTTTGGCAATCCAGTTGACCGGTTGATGCGGCATCAGGGCGCCAAGAAAACCGCCGCTGGCGCCGTCGCCGATACGCCCCTTTTCAATCAGAACCGTCTTGAGGCCGATTTTGGCTGCGCGTTCAGCACACCACAGGCCAACGATACCCCCACCAACAATCACAAGGTCTGGTGATTGAGTGTTGGGGGTGGAGTGGCTATTAGGATGTGAGGCTGCGGACATATGTGAAATTCGGTTGCCTTAAGATCGTGACCTGCTTGTTCGCTTAAGACGGATGCTGATCGCGTGATTGATATCTTGAGCGAGGTCAATAAGCAATAATGAGGGCTCGCGAAATATCGCAAGGCGCAAAGTCGACATGACGCAAGCAAAAGACCACAGTCTGACGTGGAAACCGGGTGACCAGCCGGTTTCAGATCTATTCGAAGACATGTTCTATTCGCCAGACAACGGTCAGGCGGAAGCTGCTTATGTCTTTCTTGATGGCAATGGCTTGCCTGCGCGTTGGTCGGGTGTGCCGAACTTCTCCATCGCCGAGCTTGGGTTTGGCACTGGTCTCAATTTTCTTGAGACGTGGCGGCAATGGATCGCAACACGATCGCCGAACCAGCATCTCGTCTTCACATCATTCGAGGGCTATCCGCTTGACCCCGAGGACATGGTGCGAGCGCTGCAACCTTGGGAGTTGTTGCAGGATCTTAGTGCCGCGCTTGTTGCGAAGTGGTGCGCGCGTAGCGAGGTTGGCAGCCAGTGGCAGATGGATGCGCAAACCGAGCTGCATGTTGTACCAGGTGCGGCGGAGAAATCGGTGGCCGGTTGGGTGAGGCTGGCGGACGCCTGGTACCTGGATGGATTCGCGCCGTCGAAAAACTCTGACATGTGGAGCGAGGCTTTGCTGGGAGAGGTCTTCGCCCATACGACCGCCGGTGGCAGTTTTGCAACCTACACTGCCGCCGGTTGGGTCAGACGTAATCTTAAAAGCGCCGGTTTTGATGTCAGCAAGCGCGACGGGTTCGCAGGTAAACGCGAAATGCTTGTGGGGTGCAAGTCGGCCCCCTGAGTTCTCGCGATATTGTAATAATTGCGCCGACTACAAAGGGCCTAGCGTAGCTCGAAGTAATAGCGGATTGATGCGAGCGGCCTAGTGAGCCAGAGGGTGCGAGACCGAATTATGGTATCGATCGATGACCGGCAATGCCGCTTAGGGACGAGTGCGATCATCGATGTCGGTGACAATGGTGCTGAAGATAGCGGATCTGTGTCAGCGGTGGGATTGCGGGTGACCAGGAGGCCGCGGGACCGCTCTCCAACAGCCCAACTTGGTCGTGGCGGAGCCGTTGCAGACTATGTTTACGAGGGACGCGATCTAGGCCGTCTCTTCTTTAGACAGCAGCTCTGCCAATTCCCGCAACGTGTCGCGAAGGTTGGTTGCGAACTTATCGCGCTGGGCGACTTGGCTGACGGACGTGCAAAGATAGGCATGCAGCTCATCCGGTCGCAGAACATAGCCGACACCAATGCATTGCGGCGCTGTTGAGCCAAAACCAAAGTAGATCGCGTTAATTGATGGTGCGGAGCTTGTTGAAAGAAAATCGTCACGCATCTTCAACCAGCCAGGTGAGTCATAGAGCGCGAACGGGGTTTTGTCGGTCGTAGGTTTTGCTCCGCTGGTTTTTTTGCGGAAC
>JAJFHI010000362.1 GCA_021775715.1 Hyphomicrobiaceae bacterium
CCGTCCGAACCGCGGGGCACGGAGGTGTTTGTCTACAACCCGAAAGACAGTACCGTGAACCGGCGCAAAGTGCTCGTGGCGGGTGTTCGAGAGAACGCGATCATCATTGTTGACGGTCTGCGCCTCGGTGAGCGAGTTGCCGCCGCCGGTGTTTCATTCTTGCGTGAAGGGCAGAAGGTCAAACTTCTTCCCGATGCTCAGTAGCGGCGGTTCACAATGAATTTTCTAACGTCTTTCGGCCTTGCAAAGTCGCGTCTGACCGTGTTGATCATGCTCGGATTGCTCGTGCAGGGGCTGCTTGTTTATGCACAGATGCCAAAACGTGAAAACCCGGCGATCACCATTCGAAACGCGATCGTGTCGGCACAATTTCCCGGCATGGCGCCAGACCGTATCGAAGATCTCATCGTCGTGCCGATTGAGCGCAAAGCGCGGGAAATCGCAGAGATCGAAGATATCGAAACGTTGATCACGACCGGCAGCACCGTCATCAAGTTAATCGCTTATGACAATGTGCCGAAGGAAAACCTCGAAAGTGTTTTCCAGGATATCCGCAACAAGATGGAGGACGTCAAGGCCGAGCTCCCGGAGGGAACAAAGGGGCCGTTCGTCAATACCGACTACGGTGACGTTGCGATAGCAACAGTCGCCGTCACAGGCGAAGGCTTTTCGTATGCCGACATCAAGGATGCAGCAGATAATCTGAGAACGCATTTGTACACAGTCGAAGGCGTTTCCAAGGTGACGCTTTTTGGCGAGCAAGACGAGCGCATCTGGCTGGAAATTGATTCCCGGAAACTTGCGGCTATTGGTGTGCAGCTCAGCCAGGTTTTGCAGGACCTTCAGAACCAGAATATTATTTTGCCTGCCGGCGAATTGGATGCCGCGGGAACGAATCTTATTCTCGAAGCCAATGGTGATCTCGGCACTGTTGCAGAAATCGGTAATATTCTCACCAAGGTCGAGGGTCTGAGTGGCTTCGTGCGCCTCAAAGATCTACTGACGGTCCGTCGCGGGTATGTCGATCCGAAGGAGAAACCGGTCTACTTTAACGGACAGTCGGCGATTATTGTTAGTGTGGAAATGTCTGACAAGGAAGACATTCAGAAGCTAGGCAAGCGTCTAGAGACTACGGTCACCGCATTCGAACAATCCCAACCAATCGGCATTGCCTTTAACTTCTCGACGTTTCAAGAGACAAACGTCACGAATTCCATCAACAACGCCCTGTTCAATGTCGGACAGACATTTCTTGTTGTTGTGCTTGTCATGTTGATCTTTCTCGGTTTCCGCCCTGCGTTGACGATCGCTTGCATCGTACCATTCACAGTGATGTTTGCGTTGCTGGGCATGCGCTATCTGGGTATCGACCTGCAGCAAATTTCGATCGCAGCCGTTATCATTTCACTCGGACTTTTGGTCGACAACGGGCTGGTCATTGTTGAGGATATACAGACTCGGATCGAAGGCGGCGCATCGCCTAAAGACGCGGCGTTGGCAGCCGGCGACCAATTCTTCACGCCGCTAGGCGTTGCCTCGATCACGACAGTCTCAGCCTTCGTGCCGATGCTTATTCTTGAGGGGGTCGAGGGGGAGTTTGCCTATTCTCTGGGTGCCGTGGTTGGCATGATGCTGCTTGGGTCGTGGTTGACGGCGATGTATATTCTACCGGCGCTCAGCGTTTGGACTGCCAAGGCAAAGACGGCTGATGACGAGGGCACTCCGGAGCCGGGATTTTTGGTTTCTCTCTACGGCAAGATCGTCGATAGAAGCCTTTCGTTCGCCGCAGTCATTCTTCTTGTGTCTTACGTGGCAGTCTTTTTGGCGTCGACTTTGTTCTCCTACGTCAAGGCGGAGATGTTTCCGCTTGCCGAGCGCGCAGAGTATTTGATCTATCTCGATATGCCGAAAGGTACGTCGATTGCGCGCACTGAGACAGAAGCTCGTGCCGTTGAAAAATGGCTGATGGACAAATCCATCAACCCGGAAGTGCGGGACACAACTGTGTTCGTCGGCGATGGTGGACCGCGGTTTTATCTCGCCCTCAATCCTGCCGACACAGATCCAGCTAGCGCATTTATTGTCGTCAACACCAACAGTTTCGAAGGCACTGTTGCGGCGGCCAAACGAGCGCAGGGTTATCTGCTGACCAATCACCCATCGGCGCGATTCAAGGTTAAGCGGCTTTCGATGGGCGGGAGTGAGTCTGGAATTGTTGAGATTGAGATTACAGGAACAGACGCGGAAAAGCTTCTGGACTATGCCAAAAAGGTTGAGGCAGCATTCGCTGAGGCGCCAGGCATTGTGCAAAACGAAAACGACTGGGGCAACAAAAGCCTGAAAATGGTGATCAACATTGCCCAAGATAAAGCGCGCGAGTTGGGCGTGACGTCGGAAGATATCTCCAATGTGATGGACACCTTCTTTTCCGGGAAGACGTACTCTACATATCGCGAAGGAACGGAATCTATTCCAATCGTCGTGCGCGCGTCTGAATCATTCCGAGACAGTCTAGAGGACTTGGCCAATCTCTCGATCGCAGCCAATGGGCAGCTAATCTCACTCGATCAAGTGGCGAGCTTTGAACCGAAGCTGGAATACTCGCAAATGCGCCGGGAAAACCAGGCGCGCCAAATAAAAATATCTGGCAAAAGCGAAACGCTTGCCGCCAACGAGTTGGTTGCCCTCATACAGCCAAAGCTGGACGAGTTGGGGCTAGATCCGGGTTACAAATTGCATGTTGGTGGTGAGACAGAAAAGTCAGGCGACGTTAACAACTTGCTGTTGGGCGGCATGCCGGCAGCCCTCACAATCATGCTGCTCGCGCTCATGTATCAATTCAATTCGGCACGACGTGTGGCTTTGACGTTTATGACGATACCGTTGGTCGTCATTGGAGCGCCGCTGGCACTTTTAGTAACCGGGCAACCCCTGTCGTTCTTTGCTATCCTGGGTCTGATTTCGCTTGCTGGAATCATCATCAACAATGCGATCGTGCTGATCGACCAGATTGATATTGAGCGCGAAACGCTGCCGCTGCGAGAAGCTGTGGTCGCGGCATCCAAAAAACGTATGACGCCAATTATGCTGACTTCCCTTACAACGATCTTCGGTTTGTTGCCGATGGCGATTGCCGGTGGTGCGATGTTTGAGCCAATGGCATCATTGATGATCGGCGGCCTGGCGCTGGCTTCCCTCTTCACGTTGTTCTTTGTTCCAAGCGGTTACTACCTGTTGTTTGGCAATAGGCTGTTCGCCAAGACGTGACCATCTGATCAGCCGGCCAACTATTTAACGATGTGTTAGGTGAGGCCGTTGCCAGCCTCACCGGTTATCCTTTGACATTCACGACTTGGCGCAATGTGTGGACGACTTCGATGAGGTCGACCTGTGCTGCAATCACGGACGAAATGTCCTTGTAGGCTGCAGGGCTTTCGTCGATGACATCTCTGTCCTTGCGGCACTCGATGCCTTCGGTCGCTGCCCGGTGGTCTTTCAACGTAATCGTTCTTTTGGCTTCAGACCGTGACATCGCGCGGCCAGCGCCGTGCGAGCACGAGCAGAAGCTTTCGGCGTTGCCACGTCCGCGCACGATGAACGAGCCTGTGCCCATCGAACCCGGAATGATGCCGAGGTCACCTTTGCGGGCGCGTACGGCACCCTTGCGTGTGACCCAGACATCCGCACCGAAGTGGTTTTCCATCACCGCATAGTTGTGGTGACAGTTGACCGCCATGTCGCCGATCTGGAATTTCGGCAGAGTCTTGCGCAAAACACCCAGCACCGAGTCCATCATCGCCTGACGGTTTTCCCAGGCGTAGTCTTGTGCCCAGTTCAACGCTTCGATGTAGTCGTCAAAGTGCTCCGTGCC
>JAJFHI010000363.1 GCA_021775715.1 Hyphomicrobiaceae bacterium
GGCACGCTTGCCCGCGGCGATCATCGCTTTGGAGGGGACACAGCCATAGTTGAGGCAATCGCCACCCATCTTGCCTTTTTCAATCAAGACAACTTTTTGCCCGAACGCAGCAGCAGCAGCAGCTACCGAAAGACCACCGGAACCCGCGCCAATAACACAAATATCGACCTGGAGTTGATCAGCAGCTGATGTGTTTGCGATATCGGTAACGCTGCGGACGCCGCTTTTGCCCGAAACAGCACCAGCAACCTTGGCGGATAGGGAAGCATTTTGAGCATTAGCTGACATGACGGCTGTTCCATTTTTTAAGAGCAACGGGAATAAGGGCCACGAGACCAAGAAGCGCGAACGCAAGCAAGAGTTCTTTTGTCACGAGCGCGCTGGTATCGATTTCATAGACGCACGCGGCGTCGACATTTCCTGGGTTGGCAGCAAGGCAAGCGTTGTGGTTGGCGTTCTGTGCTTCAATGACACTGCCAAGGCCTGATCCTGCAACCGAAAATGCGGTTGTGCCTGGAATAATTCCAACCAAAGTTCCCAAAATATATGTCCGCAATGGAACGCTCAAGAGTGCCGGCACAACGTTGACGACGAAAAACGGGAATGCCGGTACGAGACGAAGAAACAGAAGGTAACTTAGCGCATTTTCCTTGAAACCATCGCGCAGCTTATCGAGCCACGGGCCTGCTTTGGCGGCAAGCGTGGAGCCGAGTGAAGTCTTAGCAACAATGAAAATGATGGTTGCACCGATGGTGGCAGCAATAACGCTCGCGGGTGCACCAATCTGCCAGCCAAATAGCAAGCCGCCCGATAGCGTCATGATCAAAGCCCCGGGGAGCGATAAGGCGACGACGGCCACATAAGCTGCGATGTATATGCCTAAAGCTGAAAACAGATTGTTGGAAATGTATTCGCGCAAATATTCGTAGTTGAGGCCGATTGTTTTAAACGAAAGGTACTCATGCCACCCCATCACAACCACAAGTGCCATTACACCTGCAAGGATGATAAGTGGTAACCATCGCGAGAAGCCACCACCGGCCCCCTTTAAACGGACCGCTGAAGCATCGCCCTCTTGCTGTGTGTCCGCCATGTTGTCTGTCCTTTGATCGCCGCATCAAAATTTCGGAGTATGTAAATTCGTGCTGCCTGGCTTTTTTTGCTGAGGCACTACCGCGTGTCGTTAAGTTTCCAGTCGTAATCGAAACTGTCGATTGAACCCGCCTTTTGCAGTGCGGCTTTCAATTTGGGCTCAGCATACAGCATTGCATGTTTCAGGACGCCCGATTTCGATCCACCGAAATCGCCTTGGAACCATTTGTAGATCGACGAAGCCGTTACGGAGCCGCCTCGGACAGAAAAACCACGCGGGCTATTGACGTAGGCCCGGGCCCCCACATCAAGCTGGGCATCAAGCGCTGCACTTGTGAAAGCCTCGCGGCCAAGGTTCGGACAACCGATCGACGCGCAATTCACGGCGTAGTGCACGCGCGGGTCTTTGAAGACTGGACGGAGTATCTTGTGTTCGATGTCATCAAGGCTGAGCTTCATACCCGCCACACTCATGATTTTTGTCTTCCAGGGCCCACCTGCACCAACGGTGCTTGCGAGTGAACCGAAGAAGCTGTCATCGAGTGAAATATCGCGGATTGATTTGACGGGATAACTGTCCAGCACGACATCGATCGTTTTCGCGTTGTAGAGGTTCGCCCAATAGGCGAATTGTTCGCCGCGATCAAGCTGGCGTGGGTCAACACGTTCGAGCGCAGCAACATAGTCTTTGAGGGCCCGGTGCCCGCCCGATTTGAAGGCGCGATATTTGACCCGATTCAAACCATCCTGCCCGGCGACAACGTACTGCTGCAACAATCCCGTCCAGGCGCTGTGGTCAACGACCGTAGTCGATCCGGACTTCGCTTTGCCAAATGCAGCCGTTGGATCCTCGGCGCGCGCAGTACCAGCAGCCAATCCAAGAACGATCACGGTAGACAAGAGAGCAGCGCTTGCGGTGATGAGCGCATCGCTCAATTGCTTTGCCGGCCATGCTGTCGTTTGGGCTTTCGGTGAGCTCATATGATATCCATCCGGGGGCTTAGTCTGTGAATTGAAGGTTCGCCTAGTGCCAAGGCGAATTCCAGCCCTAAGCACGTCCCATCGCGTACCTGATGAGCGGCAACATGATCCACTCGCTAAAAAAAGAGAACGGGGTCTCAACGACCTGTGAACCAATGCGACCACTCGTGAACAGGCGTGATCTCAGGATACTGGGCCAAGCTCATCGCAACTTGGAGCCAAATGCCGCTGGCGCCGCCTTGCATAGGCCACGTTTTACCCAACCGGACCTGAATTGCCCCGTTTCACCCGGTTTTGATTGACTGGGCTGGTCTTGGATGCCTATAAGCCCCCAATTCCTTTTTTGAGGGCGCAGCCTCAGTGACCACCGGTCGCGTGAGCGCTGATCGTTTTTCGAAGACAACCAAGATCATGGCCGTTTGAGATTGTTCCAGATCTCATCACAAGACCATGATCTAAGTTATTGTTTTGGATTGAACTATTCGAATTGAACCATTGGGTTCAAGACGAGATCAATTCAGATCTGATAGAGCGCGGCCTCCGTAGCCTGCGACTGGAGAATTGACGTGAAACGCACTTACCAACCAAGCCGATTGGTCCGCAAACGGCGCCATGGCTTCCGCGCACGGATGGCAACCAAGGGTGGCCTTCGTGTTTTGGCACGCCGCCGCGCCAAGGGCCG
>JAJFHI010000364.1 GCA_021775715.1 Hyphomicrobiaceae bacterium
ACCACATCACCGGCTTCGAGCCGCGATAAAGCTGTCCGGTTTCGGCAAACTTCAAAATCTCGCGCGCGATGGTCGCTTCCGCCGGATAGGCCATCGTCAGATATGGCTTGTCCCAATCGCCAACAACGCCGAGACGTTTGAACTCTTCGCGCTGGATATCGACCCACTTGGCGGCAAAGTCGCGGCATTCGGCGCGGAACTCATTGACCGGCACGTCGTCTTTGTTGCGCCCCTTCGCACGGTACTGCTCTTCGATCTTCCATTCGATCGGCAGACCGTGACAATCCCAGCCCGGCACATAGTTCGAGTCATGCCCCAGCATTTGCTGCGACTTCACCACGAGGTCTTTCAAGATCTTGTTCAGCGCGTGGCCGATGTGGATGTTGCCGTTGGCATATGGAGGGCCATCGTGCAGCACAAACTTCGGACGGCCTTTCGATGTTTCGCGCAGGCGGTCGTAGAGCCCAATCTCAGCCCAGCGCTCAAGCAGGCGCGGCTCCAGCTTCGGCAGGCCCGCCCGCATCGGGAAATCCGTTTTCGGAAGGTTCAGCGTCTCCGCCCAATCGCGGCCGCCCGCTTTTTCTGCCTTCGCGCTTTTGTCCTTGGTCTTGTCGGTCATGTTTTTCCCTGTACGGCAGCGCGCGGTGTTTTCGCCTCTATAGCTCAAACGACACAATATGTGTCAGCCGACGACTCAATCTGTGTAATTGCTATCCATATTGGATATGCTGCAACGCCTTCTAGCAATGCCCGCCCTGCCCGGCTAGAGGCGATAGGGCGCCCAACACTTCACACCAAGTTCAAGAGTCGCTTGGATTCCGGCCTACGCCGGAATGACGACCGTGGATGTGACGAGTTTAGAGGTCCAGTTAGGGCCTCATTGCCGCCATTTCTGAATTAGTGTGAGACATCAACAAGCCCGCTAAATCGCAGGCACTTTTCCTGCCGCTACCAAGATCTTGCGTGCCTCGGCAACGTCCTTGGCCATTTGCTTGGCCAACGCCTCGCCGCTTTCAAACGCCTCATCGACACGTATGAAGTCGATGAACTGCACTGAGATCTCTCGGCCATAAAGATCGCCATCGAAATCCAGCAGGAACACTTCCAAAACCGGCGCGCCGTTATCAAACGTTGGGCGTGTTCCAAGATACGCCGCCGCATCGTGAGACGCGCCGTCGTCAGTTAATACCCGCACCGCGTAAATGCCGTGGGCAAGGTCGATGCCATTGGTCAATGCAATATTTGCCGTCGGGAAACCAAGCCCGGTACCGCGCTTGGCGCCACCAATCACCGGGCCCGAAAACCGCCACCAGCGGCCGAGCAAATTCGCAGCACCAGCAACATGTCCCGCCGCCAGATTTTTGCGGATCTGGCTTGAGGAAAATACCATGTCTCCGTCGGACTGCGGTTTTACAACGGTCACGCCAAAACCAAGGCGTTTTCCCGCTTCCATCAAGGTTTCCGGCGAACCGCCACGCTTTTTGCCGAAGTGAAAATCATAACCCACCACGATATGGCGCGCGCCAAGACCATCCACCAAAATCTGCTGGATGAACTCTTCCGCCGTTAGGTTGGCAAGGCCCGCATCAAACGCCATCACCACCGTCACATCGAGGCCCGAACGCCCCAACAGCCTGAGTTTTTCGGGCCTCGGTGTCAGGCGGAAATGTGGTGCGTCGGGTGCAAAGAAGACCTGCGGGTGCGGTTCGAAAATCATCACACCCGATGGAGCGCCGAGATCGTTTGCGACTTCGATGGCACGGCCAAGCAGCACCTGATGACCGCGGTGCACGCCATCAAAATTGCCGATCGCAAACACGCCACCACGCGCGACAGCCGGAACGTCCACCGCACCATCAACAACCAGCATTGGCTACGTTCCTGTTCGCTGTCGAAATTGGGACTAACCCTTGTCCGGACGCGCTGGCACCATCAAGACGGCTTCACCTTCGAGCACGACTTTGTCGTCGACCTTGCAGGTGCATTCAAAGCGTGCACGCTTCTTGCCTTCGACCAACTCCACCACCCGCACTTTGGCCGTCACGTCTGCCCCAATCTTGACCGGCCCCTTAAAATTCAACGTCTGCGAGATGTAAATCGCACCAGGACCCGGCATTTTCATACCAAACACAGCCGAGATGAAACCAGCCGTCAAAATGCCGTGCGCGATTCGTTCCTTGAAGAATGAGCCCGCGGCATATTTTGCATCAATATGAACCGGGTTCTTATCGCCGGAAATCTCTGCAAACGCCATGATATCGGCTATCGAGACGGTTTTCGTCAGCGACGCTTCCATACCAAGTTGGAGATCTTCAAAATAATATGGTCCATCACCGTCCGGCTTCATGTTGTGTTTCCCTTTAAAACCGCCCATCGCAGACCGGTAAATGTTAGCTTTTTCCGCGCCGGACCCTACAAGTCTGAGGGTTCCTCCGCAATATCCCCTTCTGGATTATTAGTCTTAGCCCCTCCAGACACCGGCTCGCGGTTGCGCGAGGTCCTGTGATCGGGCTATAGAAAAGTCTTTCCTATCATTTTTCTTGAGGATTTTGCTTTTGGGGCCGCCCCGGGAGCTGGAGAAACCCTATGAGCGATCAACTACCGCTGATGCCAAAAGCGACCGCCGTCTGGCTGGTCGATAACACCGCGCTGACCTTCGATCAGATTGCAGCCTTCTGTGGTCTGCATGTTCTCGAAGTCAAAGGCATTGCGGACGGCGATGTTGCAGCCGGCATTAAAGGCCTCGACCCAATTTCGTCGGGCCAGCTATCGCGCGACGAGATCGCCACGTCCGAAGCCGACGCGAACCACAAGCTGGTGCTCCTCAAATCCAAAGTGGAACTGCCTGAAATGGCGAAAAAGCGCAAAGCCCGGTACACGCCCACATCGCGGCGCCACGAACGGCCGAACGCAATCTACTGGCTGCTGCGCAATCATCCTGAACTCAAAGATGCGCAGATCATCCGTCTAACCGGCACGACCAAGCCAACATTGCAACAGATCCGTGACCGGACACACTGGAACTCGGCAGCCCTCGTCGCGCAGGATCCTGTGGCACTTGGTCTTAGCTCGCAAATCGACCTCGACACGGAAGTGAAAAAAGCCGCCAAACGTCTTGAGCGCGAGAACAAGAACAACCCTGATGCCGTAACGGAAGAAGGCGGCACACTGTTGCCGACAGCCGAGACCACAACCAGCGGGCACCCGGAAGTTGCTGAAATCTTGCAACCAAAAACGACCGAAGAGATGCCTGTTGTACGCGAGAAAACCGAAGCTGAAGAAGACGCCCGCATCTTCGCCAAGCTGAAGGAACTTTCGAGCGGTGACGACGACGGCGCTGGCGATGAAGCTGCTGCGACCGAGGCGCCAAAGGTTGACGACGCCAGCTAAGACTTTGCGACGCAATTCGTTGAAGATTGAATCGGTCGGTGAAGCAATTCACCGGCCTTTTTTTTTGATCAGGCTTGCAAGCCGGTACAAGACACGACCGCCATTCATAGTTAATATGCTCACCCGTACTGCTAATTTGAATTGTCTATAAAAAAAACGGATCCGGTGTATTTCAAAACCGGCGGAGGAGCGAACAATGACCGAACCAGCCGATGCGCCTGACTATGTTGCCATCAAAGCCAAACAAAACGCGGCCTGGGGATCGGGCGATTATGCAAAAGTCGGCTCGACCATTCAGATCACCGGTGAAGACCTCGCCGAAGCCATGGATCTTCGCCCAGGTTCGAACGTGCTTGATGTCGCCGCTGGCAATGGTAACGCAACACTTGCTTTTGCGCGGCGTTGGTCAAACGTCACATCGACCGACTATGTCGACACACTGCTCAACCGTGGGAAAGCTCGTGCTGACGCCGAAGGCCACGCAATCAAGTTTCAGATCGCCGACGCAGAAAAGCTGCCGTTTTCGGACGGCGAATTCGACGCGGTCGTTTCCACGTTCGGGGTCATGTTCGCACCAAACCAATCACAGGCGGCTGCCGAACTTCTCCGCGTCTGCCGTAGTGGTGGCAAAATCGGTCTGGCCAACTGGACGCCACCAAGTTTTATCGGCGCACTTTTCAAGACACTGGGAAAGCATGTCCCACCACCAGCCGGTGTTAGTTCACCAGCGTTGTGGGGAACGCAAGATTGGCTTGATACGACATTCGGTAAGGGTGCGAGCACCATCGACATTAAACCGAAAGAGTTCATTTTCCGCTATCTCGCACCAGAGCACTTTGTCGAAATTTTTCGCACCTACTATGGCCCGGTTCACAAGGCATTTCTCAGTCTGGACAACGACAGCCAACAAGCGCTCAAAAAAGATATCCTGGACCTCATAGGGAATAAAAACACAGCGACCGACGGCTCGATGCGCCTGCCGTCGGAGTATGCAGAGGTCATTATTACGAAAGCCTGACCCGGCTTATTTGTCAGAAATCGCGGCACACACTTCCGGGGTTAAAAAAGGCTGACGCGAAATAGAGCTACCTTGTGCGTTTAAAATTGGCGCGCCGCGCTTCGCCTGAAGCTTTGATTTTGAGGACAATATGCTTCGTAACCATTCTGGTACTTTCACAATGACATTTGTGCTCGTCGCGTGGATGGCGCTCCTCGGGACCAATACGGCAAACGCACAACGGGCTGATGCCGCATCTCAACTGGAATCGTCTGTCATCGCCTTGTCGACGGAGGCCGGGCAGCGCATTGGCCCCTATCGCATCGCAGCCCCTCAATTCATAACGCGCTTTTACAAAGCTCGTGACTATCGCCCCGCCTGGGTAAACGGCGAGAACATTCTCGCATTAACTGCCGCGATTGCCGAGGCTCCTTTAGACGGCCTGCTTGTGAGAGACTTTCATCCCGAAGCCATTGGGCTTTCAGATCGCGAAGCAAATGTTGTGCTCACACCAGCCGAACGCGACATTGTTCTGACCGATGCGTTCGTTCGCCTCCTGTATCAACTGCACTACGGAAAGGTGAGCCCGCAGCGCCTCGACAAGGATTGGAACCTCCGTCGAAAAAATACGAAACAGAGTGCGGACGTACTGATTTCCGAGGCGCTTGATAACGGGCAGGTGGCCGCCTTAGTTGCCCGTGCGAGGCCGCAGGGTTTTCGTTACAAGCTCATGCGCAATGTCCTCAGCGTATATCGTGGTTATGCGCAACGTGGTGGCTGGCCAACCCTCGCCGACGGCCCCGTGCTCAAGCCCGGTGCACAGGACCCACGCATTCCCATTCTCCGCCAGCGGCTGACCATTACGGGAGTGCTGACAAGCTCTGCTATCGGCGCTGAAGATATCTACGACGCCCCGCTGTTAGAGGCTTTGAAAGCGTTTCAGTTGCAACATGGGCTCGATGTTGATGGCGTCCTCGGGCCAGCAAGCATCCGCGCCTTGAACGTCTCTGCAAGCGATCGGGTGGAACAGATCCGCGTCAACATGGAGCGCGCGCGTTGGTTCTCGGAGCCTCTGAAAGACCTGCGCGATCTCGTCATCGTTAACACGGCAGGCTTTTATTTACTGACGATTTTAGATGGTGAGTTTGTCTGGTGGACAAATGTCATCACAGGAAAGCCGTATCACAAGACACCGCAGTTCATCGACAGCATCAAATACGTGGAATTCAATCCGACGTGGACCATCCCGGGCGGAATTCTGCGTAACGAGATCTTGCCCAAACTGAAGGCAAACGCGAATTACCTTGTTGAAAAAGGTTATGACCTGATCAATTCCAATGGTCAGAAAGTGAATTCCACCAGCATAGACTGGAATACTGTGTCGGCTCGCAGCTTCCCGTATCGCGTCGTGCAACCGCCTGGTCCGAAGAATTCACTCGGGCTTGTGAAGTTCATGTTCCCCAACAAACACAACGTCTATTTGCATGACACGCCAAACCGCACCTTGTTCTCTAAAACCGGGCGCGCCTTCAGTCATGGCTGTGTTCGCGTGAAAGACCCTATGAAGTTTGCCGAAGTTTTGCTGAACAATCGCAACGGCGTCACCCGGTCGAAAATCGATAGCATTGTCGGGAGCCAGAAACTGACCCGCGTCAAACTCTCGAAACCCATTAAGGTCGCTATTCTCTATTGGACCGTCGATCCCGTCTGGGAGGGCGGCATCCGTTTTTATGAGGACGTCTACAAGCGCGACGGCAAAATTCTGAAAGCGCTCAACGCCAAGTTTCGACCAACGCCCGATTAGGTGATTTTGTTCATTTCGCTATTTGCGAGTTGAAGCCATCCAACACAAAACTGCACACGACCGCGCTCAGTTCTGCAAAACAGAGAAAGCCGACATGGCTGCTTGGACTAAGCTAAGCACGATAATGCCTGCTTCGTTCAACAGCAGATACTCGCCAGGTATCGGTAACGCTCGCTTTTTTCACGGAACGAAATTGCACGCCTTGAGTCAGGCGCATTCAAAATCGGTGATATCTATTCTTGACCCGCAGCAAAGGCAATTTTTCACACACGAGAGCCAACCAAACAACTCTACTTCACTCCCTTGATTTTATCCGTTTCATCATCGGGTTTGATATTGCGGTTACAATACGCTCAAGGTCAATGTAGCCAGAGGCTTTTCCCTTTGGGTCAACAACACCTGCTGATTTCTGGTATTCCATGCACATCTTCATAAGTGCATCGCCGATCAGCATATCTTCCGGCAAGTGGAACTCTGGCGCATGCCCATCCAGCGACGTCATGATGGATCGCAATTTTATGACCCGGCCTTTGTCGATACCTTCAACAAATTTTGCAACATCGTCATTTGCAGGCTTGAGGACAATGCTCTGAGGATCGCCGTGTTGAACGAGCCGGCCGTCGTGAAGGATGGCAATCTTGTCGCCAAGTTTCAAAGCTTCTTCAAGGTCGTGCGTGATGAATACAATTGTTTTTCTCAATTCTTCTTGCAGGCCAAGAAGAATGTCCTGCATTTCGGTTTTCGTCAACGCGTCAAGGGCGCTAAATGCTTCGTCCATCAATATCGTTTCAGTATTGACGGCAAGAGCACGGGCAAGACCAACACGCTGCTTCATCCCACCGGAAAGTTGCGCGGGAAAATGGTCCTCAAAACCGGTAAGCCCCACACGTTTGATCCAATTCTGAGACCGTTGTTCTGCTTCTATTTCCGAAGCACCTTGAATATTCAACGCGAACTTGACGTTGTCCAAGACCGTGCGATGTGGCAGGAGAGCGAAGCCTTGAAAGACCATGGCTATTTTTTTTCGGCGTAGACTTTGTAGCTCTTCGTCGTCGAACAACAGGATGTCACGGTCGTTGAATTTTATCGTGCCTTCGGTTGGCTCAATCAGTCGATTGAAGTGGCGAATAAGAGTTGATTTTCCAGAACCCGACAACCCGACGAGAACGAGAACCTCTTTTGCATTGATATCGAGATCAATATTATCAAGTGCCAAAACATGCCCATGCTTTTCCAGCAACTCCTCCTTGGATATCCCATCGCGCACAAAGTTGAGTTTCTCTCTCGGGGCTGGGCCAAATATTTTGTAGAGCCCGCGGACGGAGATTTTTGGGTTAGTTGTCATTGGAAATTTGCCGGAACTTTTGAAGGCGTTGACCATAGGCTTGCGTGATACGGTCGAAGACGATGGCAAGCGTTACAATCGCCAAACCGTTCAAGAGACCAAGTGCGAAATATTGATTGTTGACAGCTTTCAGAACCGGTTGACCAAGCCCCTGGACACCAATCATTGATGCAATCACGACCATTGCTAGAGCCATCATGATTGTTTGATTGATGCCGGCCATAATGTTGGGAAGGGCTAGGGGCAGTTCGACGTTATACAGTCTTTGCCAACGGTCCGCCCCGAAGGAATCTGCCGCCTCAAGAACGTCCCGGTCGACCAGTCTTAGCCCCAAGTCTGTGAGCCTGATCATTGGCGGCA
>JAJFHI010000365.1 GCA_021775715.1 Hyphomicrobiaceae bacterium
CGCCATGATCTGGGATGCGATTGAGAAGAAGGTCGGCTGACGCGTGCTCCCAGTTAAATGACGCCGTTCTTGCGCAGGACCTCGATATCTGCTGCGCCGAGTCCTAATGCCTCTGCGAGAACCTTGTCGGTATCGGCGCCAAGCGCTGGCGGGGCTTTGTCGTAGGCGGCCGGCGTCGCGCTGAGTTTTGCGGGAAACGCTACGCTTGGAATTTCCAGCCCATCCTCCCGCGTCAGCGTCAAAGGGATGTCGCGCGCCTTCGTGTGAGGATCTGCGAATACTTCAGGGACTGTATTGATAGGTCCGCACGGCACTTTGTTTGCCTCAAGGTCGGCCAGTAGTTTGCTGCGTGGATGCATTGCGGTGCGTTCCGCCAAGAGCTGATTGAGCGTGTCGCGGTTATCGATGCGGCTGGCGTTTGTGGCAAACCGTGCATCTGCTGCAAGATCATCTACCTCAAGTGCTTCGCACAACCGCTGATACTGGCCATCGTTGCCGCACGCAATGATGATGTGGCCGTCCGCAGTTGGAAATACGGTGTAGGGCACGATGTTGGGATGGTGGTTACCCATACGTTCTGGAACCTGCCCGCCGACCAACCAATTGGCCGCTTGGTTGGCGAGCATCGAAACTTGACTGTCGAACAACGAGCAATCGATATGCTGGCCTTCGCCTGTCTGCTCGCGATGTGTGACAGCTGCGAGAATGGCGACGGCTGCATACATTCCTGTGAACAAGTCGCACACTGCTGTTCCGACCTTCATGGGTTCGGCTCCCGGCGTTCCATCAGGTCGCCCGGTGATGCTCATAACTCCGCCCATGCCCTGGATGAGGAAGTCATAACCTGTTCGGTCAGCATAGGGGCCCGTTTGTCCGAACCCGGTGATCGAACAGTAAATGATGCTCGGGTTAACGACCTTGAGGCCGTCATAGTCAAGGCCGTACTTGGCAAGGCCGCCGACTTTGAAATTCTCGATGACGATATCAGCGTCTTTCGCCAACCGGCGGACGAGGTCTGCACCTTCGGATTTGGAGAAGTCGATTGTGACAGAGCGTTTGTTGCGATTGCATGCCGTGAAATAAGCCGCATCACCTTGGCTGCCATCTGGGTCGGTGACAAAGGGCGGCCCCCAAGATCTCGTGTCATCGCCGCCATTCGGATTTTCCACCTTGATGACATCCGCACCGAGGTCAGCCAGCGCTTGTGCAGACCACGGGCCAGCCAGAATCCGGCTGAGGTCTAAGACTTTTAAATGTGCCAATGCTGACGCGCGTTTTGGCGAGGAGGCGTTCTCCATCTGTTAGGTCCTGCAATTTCGGTGAAAATATTAGTCGGCCATTTACATGCTAGCGCGCCTCGGACATTGTTCAAAGTGAATTTGGCCAAGCGAGACGACGGGTCACTCGGTCGTGATAAGCCGCCAAAAATCTTAAAGAATACCGGGACAACCCGGAAGTGAGGAAAACAACAACAATGGACTTCAGTTTAAGCAGCGAACAGATTGCCCTGCAGGATTCAGTGCGACGGTTTGCGAAAAGTGAATTACAGGACGTCGCGGCCAAAGCCGAAGCCGACGATGAGCCGCCGGGTCGTGACGTCATGAAACGGTTTGCTGAGATGGGTCTGCTCGGCGTCAACCTGCCAACGGAATATGGCGGTGGCGGTATGAGCCACCTCGACGCGGTCGTGGCACTGGAAGAAGTTGCCAAGATTTCCGTAGCGGTCGGTTGGCCGGTTTTTGAATCCTGCTTTGGTCCCGTGCTGGCACTCGCACACTTTGCACCCGAAGAAATGCGCCAGCGCGTAATCCCGAATGTCTGCTCCGGTGACACGATCGTTGCGGTTGCGATGTCGGAGCCGAATGCGGGTACAGCGCTTACGGACCTCACGACAAAAGCTGAGATTGTCGGTGACAGGATCATTCTCAATGGTCAGAAACGGTGGTGTTCAGGTGCTGGTCACGCCGACGCCTATGTTGTCTATTGCCGGATGTCGGATGCGCCGGGTGCGAAAGGCATTGGTGCCGTGCTGGTCGAGAAGGGCGCGGCTGGTTTCACATTTGGCAAGCGAGAAGGCCATATGGGATTTCGCGGGGTCACGACCGCCGACATGTATTTCGACAATGTCGAAGTGGGTCTTGAAAACATAATTGTCCCTGCAGGCGGCTTTAAAAAACTGATGGAAGCCTTCGACCTTGAACGTTGCGGCAATACGACGATGAGTGTGGCTGGTGCGCAGTCTGCCTTTGACTATGTTCTCAATTACGTTCAGGAGCGTCAGCAATTCGGCAAACCGCTAATCGAATTCCAAGCTGTGCAAATTCAGCTTGCCGAAATGAAAATGAAACTCGATGCCGCACGCCTGCTGCTCTATCGCGCAGTCGTCAACGCGGAAGGCGGATTGCCGTCGGTTGGTGAGAGCTCGATTGCTAAGTGTTTCGCCAACGAGATGACCCGCGACGTCACCGGTAAAGCCATGCAACTGATGGGGGGATATGGTTATTCGCGTGAATTCCCGATTGAGCAAAAAATGCGAGACTCATGGGGTTGGGGCGTGGCTGGTGGTTCGATCGATATTCAGAAGATCAACATTGCATCGGCGTTGGTTGAGCGACGCTTCAATCAGCGGTCTTGATTGTTGCCGATCGGTTGGTCCGGTCGCCATCGTTTGGCGATAGTGAAGTTGATACGGAGATGGATGACTATGACACGATTGGCACAAGTGGCATTGATCTGCTGCGCCTGGATATGTGTCGGCGTGACACCAGTATTTGCCCAAATCGTCGATGGTCCAAAAGTCAGTTGGAACTTGTCGGTCTGGGGCAAGAAGCGCGCAATGACCGCGGGCATAGAGTATGTCGCGCAGGAAATTGCCAAACGTACGAACGGCCGTTTCAAAATCAAAATTCGGTATGGCGAGGCGTTGTCGAAGTCACGCGAGAATCTCGATGGCATCAGTCTAGGCGCATTTCAGGCAGCATTTATCTGCAACTTCTATCATCCTGGTAAAAATCCAGCCTGGATGGTTTTGACGCTGCCTTTCCTACCGCTTGGTGATTTGCGGGTGGCTCAGCGCGTTCGCGAGATCATGCTGCAGCATCCAGCGTTTCTTGCCGACATGAAGCAGTGGAATGCTATTCCTTACATCTCGGCGGTGCTGCCGGCCTATCAATTCATGGGCAAAGGCAAGCGGCCAGAGAAATTGTCAGATTGGAATGGGCTGCGTGTGCGCGCCGGGGGTGGTATCGGGTTGGCAATGGCAAAGCTTGGCGCCACGCGTTCCACCGTACCGTCGTCGGATATCTACATGTCACTTGATCGTGGTACGCTTGATGCTGTTTCGCTCCCGTTCACTTACGCCTTCGGTGCATTTCAAGTTGATACGGTCGCTGACTGGTACACATCAAATCTTAGTCCCGGCACAACTGAATGTGCGGTCGTCTTAAATGAGCCTGCATACAACAAACTGCCACAGCAGTATCGTGAGCTATTGCAAGAGGTAAAAGCGAAGGCCTACGAAGTGCAATTGGCAACGTACCGCAAGATCGATGCTAAGAACGTTCCAAGGTTTCGCAAGAAGCTGACCGAAATCGATTACAGCGACGATGTTTTGCGACGGTTTCGCGAGCAGGCCGGGCAACCGGTTTGGGACGACTGGGTTGCCAACAATAAAGAAAAATTCGACTCAACCCGTTTGCTGAATGATCTTTTGGCAGCTATCGAGACAGCCAAAGCGGACGTGCAAAAAAAGTAGCGCCGCCATCGCGAGAGCGGCGAGCAAGATTCGGGGCATTCTGAATGACACACACAGACTTTCAGAACGGCAGTCAGCCGGGACCAGGCCTTGCAGCCTACAAACGTGCCGATGACGCGTTGCACGCCGTTGAGCGTGCATTCGCGTTGGCCGCTGCCTTCTTTATATTTGCCCTCATGTTGCTCGGCGTCGCCCAGGTGGCAGGGCGCAAACTCTTTGATGCGCCGATCTTGGGCTATATCGACTTGGTCGAACTCTTGATGACGACGTTTGCGTTTCTTGGTGTCGCATATGCTGAGCGCATTGGTGCACATGTGCGGATGGATCTGTTGGTTGGGCGATTGACGGGGCGCCCGCGTTGGATGCTCGAGCTCTTGGCTGTGCTGGTGGCGTTGTTCGTCGTCGGTGTTCTTGTTCGCTACAGTTTCGATCATGCGATGCGTGCCTACAACTCAAGCGACACGACGATTGACGCTGAGTTTCTGTTGTGGCCGTCGAAGCTCCTGGTTTCGATTGCACTTGGTGTTCTTTGGCTTCGGTTGCTTCAC
>JAJFHI010000366.1 GCA_021775715.1 Hyphomicrobiaceae bacterium
GGGTTGTCGGCCAACTGCGGATAGGCAGAATGGCCCTGCTTACCGTTGACAACCAGTTCGCAATTGACCGAGCCGCGGCGGCCAATTTTCATTTGATCGCCGAGTGTTTTTGGGTTGGATGGTTCGCCAACAAGGCATGCGTCGAGCACTTCGCCTTCTTTTTTCAGCCAATCGAGAACTTTGACGGTGCCGTTAATGGCGTCGGCTTCCTCGTCGCCGGTGATGAGAAAGCTCAATGAGCCGCCGGCGGGCTTGCCGCCGTTTTCCGCAAGATGTCTGAGTGCCGCCGCCACGAAACACGCGACGCCACCTTTCATGTCGACTGCGCCGCGACCGTAGAGAATATCATTTTCGATTTCGGCGGCGAATGGTGGATGTGACCATTGTGCGACGTCGCCTGGCGGCACGACATCGGTGTGACCGGCAAAGCAGAGATTGGGTGCGCTCGTGCCAATGCGTGCATAGAGGTTATCAACGTCGTAGGTGCCCTCGTGCGAAAAGACCAGTCGGTGACAGCTAAAGCCAGCATTAGTCAGCACATCTTCGAGCAGATCAAGCGCGCCATCATCGGCAGGCGTCACGCTTTCGCATTGAATGAGCGCGCGGGTCAGGGCAACCGGGTCTGTGGCGTCGAGGGTCATAGATTTGATGTCGTTCGTGCAGGAGTTGAAGGGAAGACGCGCGGGTGAATTGACTTAAGCGCTGGGATCAGGACCATACGTGTTCGGGCCGTCCGTGCCACCGTAAAAGCCGAGCTTTACTAGAAACCAAATTCCAGTGGCGCCGACGAGCGTCGCAAGTATCGTCGTCCAGGATAGGATTTGTTGTTGCATATCGGGCGCCCAACCCGTGAAGAGCGTTACCGCTGAAAGGGCGGCCGGCGCATAGAACACCAGCCCCTTGAGTCCGGTCTCGTCGAGATCGTGCAGGCGTTTCGTATTCAACGCGGCGAGTGAGACAAGCAGCACAAGTGCCCAGCCAAGACCTGCCAGCCCGAGGTTTTGGATGGTTGCAATGGCCTCGCGAAATGGGTCGGCGGATAACACTGCACCGACAGAAAATGGGCTTACGGCAATCAGAACAATCAGCCCGAGCCAATAGGCGCGGCGGCCAATGCGGCCATTGAAGCTGGTAAAGAGTTTGATTGGATTGAGCATGACGTCCCTCGCGTGTTCACGTGGGGGTAGCCCATAGCATATTTGTGAGAGTCGATGCGAGCTTGATGAAACAACAATCACTACCCGTCAGGCATAAAGCCCACGCTCAGGCATGGCCAAGGCGCGCCATTTCAGAGCAACGTTTGCGACGCGGTGAAACCGTTGGTTTGCGTTGGACTGGCTGGATATCAGCTGAACTGTAAGGCGACATGTATTCGGCATGCTTCAAAGACCCTTGTGCCGCCGGACCAGCTGCGAAAATATCGAGCTCTGACAAGCTTGTTGGGTCGCCATAAGTATTTCGCCCTGGAGTTCCTGCGAGGAACAAGACCTGAATGATCACCCACATGGCCCAAAGTGATATTGGCAGGGCGAGGATCATCACACCGAATGCAATTGTCGCAAGGGCCGGCACATATTGAGATGCAAAAAGGCAAACCAAAGCGCTGAGTGAAAGTAGCAGATATCCGAGGAGTACGAGTTGCCACCAACCAGACTTATTGAGGTCGTGGAGGCGCTTGGTCGTGGCAGCCGTATGGATCCAAGCCATAACCAGGCTGACTGCGACGCTGACCGCTAACGCGAGGTTGGCCGTCGTTTCTCCACCCAGCCCAAAAACAAGAAATTGAAGGACGCCGACAGAGAAGGTAAACGCTATTATGGCGCCAAACGTGGCGCGATTTATTCGGCCTGTGAAGCTGAACAGAAGTTGCGATAACGTCATTTTCATCTCCACAAACTCGGCGTCTCGGTTCACGCGGCAATGAGGAGATATGTACGGCGACGTCGGTTTAAATCTGCTTGCTTCAGGGACCTATAATGTCTGTGCTCTGGTCTTATGGTTGCCAAATCGCAAAAGAACGGCGTGTCTTAATACACGCCGTCGCATGGCGGCACGACGCGTGATGAGTTGTTAATAATTTGGGGCGGAGCTGGTTCGGTCAGGCGTCGTCTTTTGGGACTGCGTCTGGTTCGGCGGTCTCTCGGAAAGTTGCTGTCTCCACTGGCTTCGTTGCGCCTGTAACACGACGCGACGTTGGAAGGGGGGCATGCGCCATGCCGTCACCGACAATGTTTTGCACTAGCGTGATTTTCTGCCAGATCTTGCCGGACATATGCGTTGTGATCTGGCTGAGGTCGCTTGCGGTTTCGATCACGACTTCGTCGCGCGTGCCTTGGGCATAGAGGGCTGCAATCTTGGCAGCTAATGACAGCATCTCGGCGCAGTAGTCGAGGTAACGCGATAGCTCGTAGGTTGACATGGGCCGTTGCGGAGATGAAGGCGTGTCAGCGCCAACCGTCGATTCCTTGGCAGGGTCCTTGGTCAGCTGGTGCATGTCGATGACGTGAATCAGGGAGCGTAGCTCGTGCAGATTGTCGAGTGCGCGTTGCCGGTTCCAGCGAGATTCAACCGTGGCAATAAAGTAAACGCCGACACCCATCGCAATCATGATGGAGAGCGCGGCATCGATGCCTTCGAGAACGCCGAAAAGATTCTCGGTCGAGCGTTTAAATTCAATGATGGAGCCCACATATGCGAGCAGAAACAGACCGGCGGCAAGCACGGTAATGCTGGCCGCGCGCATCAACAGGTTTGGCCGCATCAAGGCGTCAACTTTGGCCTGGCTTCCGCGCGCAACGCTGAGGAGTTCGCGGCAAACACCGGCAAGTCCGGACCCTGGAAAGCGTTCCGATATCCGGCGTTCCAGGGTCTCTAGGGTCGAGATGATTTTGCTGGCGTGAAGCGTTTTGTACATCGGTTGTTGAGGAACCTGGGGTGTATCAGACATATGGTGACGAACCCTCCCGACAATCAGTGCACGGTGCTTGGTTTTCTCTACGATCTTAGCAATTCGTTGATCGATGTCTTAGAACGCGTTTTCTCGTCCACACGTTTGACGATGACACCGCAGTAAAGTCCAGGTCCAGGCGTTCCATCAGGAAATGGTTTGCCCGGCATCGTACCGGAGACCACAACAGAATACGGCGGCACGCGGCCCATGAAGATTTCGCCTGTCGCGCGATCGACGACCTTTGTCGAGGCGCCAATGTAAACACCCATGGAAAGCACACTGCCTTCACCGACCAGAACACCTTCGGCAACCTCGGCACGTGCGCCGATAAAGCAGTTGTCTTCGATGATAACAGGGCCAGCTTGCAGCGGCTCGAGAACGCCACCAATGCCAGCACCACCAGAGATATGTACGTTCTTACCGATTTGTGCGCAGGAGCCAACCGTCGCCCACGTGTCGACCATTGTGCCGCTGTCGACGTAGGCACCAAGGTTGACGAACGACGGCATCAACACGACGCCCGGTGCAATGTGTGCCGAGCGGCGCACGATACAATTGGGTACAGCACGGAAGCCGGCTTTCTGAAATTCATGTGCACTCCAACCGTCAAATTTTGATGGCACCTTGTCCCACCACGTGCTGCCACCAGGGCCGCCGGAGATTGTCGTCATGTCATTCAAGCGGAAGGAGAGCAGCACGGCTTTCTTCAGCCATTGATTGACGACCCATTCGCCATCGCTGCCTTTTTCGGCGACGCGGGCTTCGCCTTTGTCGAGGAGGCCGAGGGCGGCGTCGACACCTTCGCGGACAGCACCGGTGGTCGCGGACGTGATGTTGTCGCGGTCTTCGAATGCGGCGTCGATCGTTTTTTGCAGGTCGGCGTGCGACATGGGTGGCGGTCCTTTGGTCAAATTCGTGGGGGCCGGTGGGCAGTGGAAAGGTGTATGTAGCATCGGGTTTTGGCGTGCCGCAGCTTCCAAGTCAATTGGAACGCGCTGGCGCGTTGCCGACAACTGTTGGATACTGTGTTCAATGCTGGGTGATTTCAGCAGCCACGCTCCCCTGAGTTTTTATTTTAGGGCGTGCCACGGCACTGCCTCTTGGAAGATCTATAATAGTCCGCTTACATAATCTCACCTCGGAGAAAGATCATGGCATTTCTCAAAAAAATATTCATTTTTCTGATTGTACTCGCGGTCATTGTAGGTGTTGGCGGCTTTTTGCTACCGCGGGAACTTGTCGTGGAGCGAGTTATCAGCATCAATGCTGCGCCTGAAAAGATTTTTCCCTACGTCAATGATCTTCGAAAAATGCAAGAGTGGCAGCCTTGGGCGAAGATCGATCCTGAAGGCACAACCTATAAATACGAAGGGGCGGCCCAGGGCATAGGCCAGAAAGTTGTTTGGTCAAGTGAGAACAAAGAGGTTGGCAAAGGCAGCCAGGAGATCGTCGGGAGCGTTGAACATTCGAGCGTCAAAACAGCCCTCGATTTTAATGAGCACGGCAAGGCCGAAGCGGTATTCAAATTACAGCCGTCGGCAAGCGGTACCAAAGTCACGTGGGGTTTTAAATCCGACATGGGGGACAATCCGCTTGGCCGGTGGATGGGCTTGATGATCGGGCCAATGGTTGGCTCGCAATATGAAGCTGGTTTGGACAATATGAAGACGCTGGTTGAAGCTCTGCCTGATGATCCGCCGCCAGCCTCCGCAACACCCTAGTCGGCTCAGACGACGGCTTTAGAGGTCGTGCAACGTTTTGCGCGGCCTTTGACTTTTTGCGGCAGACGGTTCAATTCAGACTGGCCGAACTTCAGTTTGCTTTAACCGTTCCATCAGTCGGCCTGCGTGGCATTGATTGCTTTAGAAACGATTTCCTTCGCCGCCTCCGTGTCCCATTCCGCAGGCCCGGTCAGGCGGCCGATCTCGCGGCCTTTTCGGTCGAGCAGCAATGTCGTCGGCATGCCCTCGACTTTGAGAGGTTTCAACAGCTTTGTCGTCGGGTCGACGTAGGCTTTCAGGTCTGTGGCACCCGTCTCCTTAAAGAAGCGCTTGACGCCTGCTAGGCCGGAGCGGTCGACAGAGAGGGCGACGACTTCGAACTGATCTGATCCAAGCTGTTGTTGCAGTCGGTCGAGTGATGGCATCTCATGACGGCAGGGTGCACACCACGTGGCCCAGATGTTCAGCAAGACCACTTTGCCCTCGAAGCTCTCAAGCGTCAGCGGCTGGCCCTCAGGTCCGGTAAAAACCATCTCCGGCAGCGGTCGGGGCGGGTCGTGGTGTTCAAACTTCTCCAGCTTGTCGTTGGGCGCTTTGCTGGCGGCGTTTGAGTCACCAAGAGTAACGATATTGCGCTTGCCATTGTCAGTTGCGTCCTGCCTGACGTATAGGACCGCATAGCCAGCGATAGCGGCTAATGCGATGGCCCAGAGAATTTTCACGGTTCGGTTCATTCGTCTATTCCCTTGGATCGTTGCTGATCTTCAGCTATCGCCTGTCTTTCTAATCTATTGCGCCAAGCTGCCGGAGCACATCGTCGTGAGTAAGAACAATTCGAATAAGATGTGGGGGGGACGGTTTAAGATGTCCCCCGCCGAAATCATGGAAGATATCAATGCTTCGATTGATTTCGACAAGCGGTTTGCCCTTCAGGACATCCAGGGTTCGAAGGCCCATGCGGAAATGTTGGCGGCGCAAGGCATCATTACGAAGGCCGACGGCAAAGCGATCGTCAAGGGCCTTGATCAGGTGTTGGCCGAGATTGAGGCTGGCAAATTCAAGTATTCGCGTGCCCTCGAAGACATCCACATGAACATCGAAGCCCGTCTGAAAACTATTGTCGGCGAGGCGGCGGGCCGCGTGCATACGGGCCGGTCCCGTAACGATCAGGTGGCAACAGATTTACGGCTTTATGTACGCGAGACCATCGATGGCTTGGATGATGCGCTGGTGCGGTTGCAACAAGCCCTGGCAAAACAAGCCGAAGCAAATGCTGCGACGTTGATGCCGGGCTTTACACATTTGCAACCAGCCCAACCCGTCACGTTCGGCCACCATCTGTTGGCCTACGTGGAGATGATCGGACGTGACCGTGGACGGTTTCAGGATGCCCGCAAGCGGCTGAATGAGTCGCCACTGGGATCGGCGGCGTTGGCCGGAACGTCATTCCCGATTGACCGCAAGGCTACAGCGGCCGCACTTGGCTTTGACCGGCCGATGGCAAATTCGCTGGATGGTGTGTCGGATCGCGACTTTGTATTGGAAACATTGAGTGCTGCGACAATCACCGCCATACACCTGTCGCGTTTTGCAGAAGAGATTGTGATCTGGATGACACCTCAGTTTGGTTTCATCTCCTTGTCGGACAAGTTCACAACCGGCTCGTCGATCATGCCGCAAAAGCGCAACCCCGACGCTGCTGAGCTGACCCGTGCCAAGGTTGGCCGCATTGCTGGCGCCTTCCAGAGTCTTGCGATGGTCATGAAAGGATTGCCGTTGGCCTATTCGAAAGACATGCAGGAAGACAAAGAAGTGGCTTTCGATGCCTTCGACAGTCTCAAACTGGCTGTCGCTGCCATGACCGGCATGGTCGAGGATCTGAAGGCCAACCCCGAAGCCATGGCCGCCGCCGCCGGTCAGGGGTTTTCAACAGCCACCGATCTGGCGGATTGGCTCGTGCGCGAGCTGAAAATGCCATTTCGCGATGCGCACCATGTCACAGGCAGTATTGTGGCCGAGGCCGAGGCGCAGGGCGTCGAGCTGGCGGATTTGCCGCTTGAGGCCATGAAAGCCCATGAAAAACGCATCACAAAGGCGGTTTTTGACGTCCTGAGCGTGGAAAATTCTGTGAAGAGCAGAACCAGCTATGGGGGAACTGCGCCACAGAACGTCATGAAATCGGCGCGAAGTTGGCTCAAGCGGTTGGAGAAAGACCTCTCGGCAGGCTAGAACACCAAGTAACAGTTATGCGGCGGCCCGGGGCTGCGCACGAGATCAGGCGTCAGAGAATTCTTGGAGTGGGGATCTTCTTTGTAAGATCGGCGCACCACCGCTCAGTAGGGCAGAGACGAGATGCAAAACGGCTTGAAACGCTTTATATTGGCTTTGGCCACCGTTGGCACAATTGTGATCGCCGGTAGTCTGGCCGGCTGCGGTGTGCGCGGCTCGTTGGATGCGCCACAGGCTGCTCAGCAGTCCGGACAGGCGACCTCGTCGGAAGCAGCAGATGCCGGTGAAGGGTCCGCCGCACCAAAGAAAGCCCATCGCCCGTTTATTCTTGATGGCCTTCTCTAAAGTCTCACGGTAACAATTTGCTGCTTTTTCGAGCCGCAACTTTTCACGGGCGTTGCTCGGAAAGTCGTGGCCCCAGTTCTATCAAAGCAGTATGACCGTGTGATCATCTGAACGTCGATCTAAAATCGCGTTTGTTACTCCACCATCAGCAGCCTTTTTCAAGAACGAACTCCTATGCATCACTTCACTTACAAAAACGGCGTGCTCCACGCTGAAGACGTTGCGGTGGCGGACATTGCGGCCTCAGTCGGGACACCGTTTTACTGCTATTCCACCGCAACCCTAACGCGGCACTACCAGGTGCTGGAACAAGCGTTTGCAAATCAGGACGCGTTGATCTGTTACGCAATGAAGGCCAACTCAAATCAGGCTGTCCTGAAGACGTTGGCGAAACTTGGCGCTGGGATGGATGTTGTCTCCGAAGGTGAGCTGCGTAGGGCACGGGCTGCTGGCGTTACAGCCGACAAAATCATTTTCGCAGGCGTCGGCAAAACGCGGGCAGAGATGGCGTATGCGCTAAGCGAAGGTATTCTCGGCTTTAACGTTGAGAGCCTGCCGGAGCTGCACGCACTAAGCGACGTTGCCACGGAATTGCGCAAGCAAGCGCCGGTCTCCATCCGCGTCAATCCGGATGTCGATGCAAAGACGCACGAAAAGATTTCAACGGGCAAAAGCGAAAACAAATTCGGTGTGCCATATGCCGATGCCGTGAACATTTATGCCGAAGCGGCAAGTCTTCCTGGCATCGATGTTGCTGGCATCCACATGCATATCGGCAGTCAGATTACAGATCTGATGCCCTATCGCGATGCCTTTCGGGTGCTGCGCGAGTTGGTCGTTGAGTTGCGCGCTGCCGGTCATAAGTTGCGCCATCTTGATATTGGCGGTGGGCTCGGCGTTCCGTACGATTCCGCCAACGACGTGCCGCCGCATCCGGATGAATACGCAGCCGTTGTTCAAGAAGCCCTTGGTGCACTCGATTTGAAAATCGTCATGGAACCGGGGCGTGTAATTGCGGGCAATGCCGGCATCCTGGTTTCGCGCGTTCTCTATTGGAAAGTCGGCGCCGAACGCACGTTTACAATCGTCGATGCCTCGATGACCGAACTTTTGCGCCCCACATTGTACGAGGCCTACCAGGAAGTTTGGCCGGAACGAGAGGCGCTTAAAGTTGAGACGCCGGTGCTGCAGGATGTCGTCGGTCCGGTCTGCGAGAGCGGTGACTATTTGGCGAAAGGGCGCGAGTTGCCGCCGTTTTCCGAGGGCGATCTGCTGGCTGTAATGACTGCTGGTGCTTACGGTGCTGTAATGGCGTCGACATACAACTCCCGGCTGTTGGTGCCCGAAGTTATGGTGTCTGGTGACAAGTTTGCTGTCGTCAGACCGCGACCCAGCTACGAAGAATTGATCGCCCAGGACGTTCTGCCTGACTGGCTTTAGGGCCTGCTAGAGGATGAATTCACCGCCTCGCAGTCCGAAAAATCCCAGCAGAACAATCTCTTGGCATTAAAACGCCTGTCGTTTCAATGCCTTGATGTCTTGCAGATCTGTAACTTTGCGTAGGCGTTTGCTGCGGCTATTCTAATTTATCATGGTCAGCACCAGCTAAGGTCCCAGAATGTCTGATACAAATCGGCCAACCAAACCGTCCGCAACGAGCCTCGATCCTGTGTTTGAGCGCAAGGTGCGGTTCAGTAAATGGGCGCTTGTGTTCGAGCGGTTCTGGCCAAGGTTCTGGTTGGTGTTCGCTGTTGGCGCCGTATTCGCGCTGTTATCGATTTTCGACATCTGGGCACTGCTCAACATTTTCACACACAAAGCTGTTCTGGCAGTTTTGGGAGTTGCCTTGCTTGCCAGCATGGTGTTCGCGCTTCGTGTGCAGTGGCCGACGCGCGAGCAGTCGATACGACGGATTGAGCGAATTTCAAACGTCGCGCACAGACCGGCATCGTCTTACGAAGACACGTTAACTGCACCGGCGACTGAGGAGCAGACAGAAGAGATCTGGCATGCGCATCGCTCGCGTCTGGCAGATCTGATGGCGCGACTGCGTGTTGGCAATCCACAACCAGGTACGCATCGCCGCGATCCTATGGCGCTACGTCTCGCTGTCATCGTTGGCCTTGTTATGTTGTCAGCTTTGGCTGGTACCGCGCTACCCGGGCGCTTTGCTTCCGCCTGGGACTTTGACGCCAAAACGCCTGTATCAACCGCGCGTCTCGACGCCTGGGTGGCACCACCCTCTTACACGCGCAAACCACCGCTAATGCTGTCTGATGGTGCGGAGCTAAAGACACCATCGACGGCGGCAGGCGACGACAAATCGCCGACGGTTCTTGAGATCCCCTCCAACAGCGCGTTGATTGTGCGCGCCTCCGGTACCGATCATCAAACGCTCAAAGTTGAGATCACGACTGACACAGTTGAACCTCTTGCTCTCACTCCGAAGAAGCCAGAGAAAAAAGAAAACGGTGTCACGGTCGTGCCAACGGTTTCAGAAATCCGCCACATGATGACCAAGTCGGGTCAGGTACGGATACTGAGAGGGACTGAAGAGGTCGGCCAGTGGGCCTTTGCCGTCATCGCTGATGAGCCGCCAAAGATCTCGTTATTAAAGAAGCCGGTAGTCACAAGCCGTGGGTCAATGAAGTTGGCTTACAAGGTTTCGGATGACTACGGTGTTGCCGGTGCGGTTGCGAAGTTTTATCCAATTCCCGCGGACGATAAGAGCACCGACACCAAGAAGAAACCGCGTGATGAGGCGTTGAAAGGTCCGCGCCCGCCGTTTGAGCCGCCACCGGTGTTATCGCTTCAGGTGCCACGCGCGGGCACAAAAAAGGCAGAAGCCAAAACGGCATTGGAGCTTGGCGATCATCCCATGGCCGGGATGAAGGTGCTCCTGGTTCTTGAAGCCAAAGACGTCGCTGGCCAGGTCGGTGAAAGTAGCAAGCTGATGCTCATACTGCCAGAGCGCCAGTTCACAAATCCTTTGGCGCGCGCTGTCATCGAACAGCGCCGCAAGCTCGTTCAGGACCCTCGGTATCGTGGTCAGGTCATCGTTGCCCTTGGCGCACTAACACTTGAGCCAGATGGTTTCATCAATGACACCCAGGCCTATCTTGGTCTGCGCGCGGCATACTATCGCTTGCAGCGTGATGAAACCCGCGTGGGCCGCAACAGCGTTATCGAACAGCTTTGGTTTATGGCGTTGCG
>JAJFHI010000367.1 GCA_021775715.1 Hyphomicrobiaceae bacterium
GATACGATCGCCCGGCAGGCCAACCACCCGCTTAATGTAATCGGTCTTGTTATCGCGCGGCAGCTTGAAGACCGCCACATCCCCACGCTTAGGCTTGCTGGCGAAAATGCGGCCGTCAAACAGGTTTGGGCGATACGGGAAAGAATATTTCGAATAGCCATAGGACAGTTTGGACACGAACAGGTAGTCGCCGACCAGCAATGTCGGCTTCATCGAGCCCGACGGAATGTTGAATGGCTGGTAGAAGAAGACCCGCACAATCAGCGCAATCGCCAACGCTTGAATGACAATTTTGATGGTATCCCACCAACCGCTGTCCGTCGTGGCGCTGGCCTTTGTTTCCAAACTCATTCGTGTTGCTCCAGGGCGCAATCTAGTGTCGGCCCAAATCGTCGACGTTGTTGACGGTCCGCTATAGCCAGTTTGTAGTCTCTTTTGCAAATGGGCGAAGTTTCGATCTCAATTTGACGTTAAGACTGATCCCTCAATGCCAACCTCGGCCCACCTTAGAGTCTGTCAGGTTGAGTTGAAAGCGGAAACGCTTGCAACGAAAGCTGATAAACAAATCCGAAACAAAAGCTTAGAGCACGGTCACGATATCAATCCGGTTCTACCTAAGTCTGAAACGCTCTAACCGGCATCTGTACGAATTGGCATAGCTGAAATAATAACGATCGCCTGTGCCATCGGAAAATCGTCTGTCAGGGACAAATCAATGCGTATGTCATAGCCTGGTGGCACCAAACCTGCGAGGTGGCGCCCTGCCCCACCCGTTAACTCCAGTGTGGGACGCCCGGACGGCAAGTTTACCACACCTATATCTCGCCAATAGACCGTTTGGCGAAATCCCGTGCCCAGCGCCTTTGAACACGCCTCTTTGGCCGCAAATCGTTTGGCATAGGACGCTGCCCTGAGCCGTCCGCGACGGTCGGATTTGCGTTGCTCTTCCGTTGTGAAGATGCGCTGCACAAAACGATTGCCAAAGCGCTCTAATGTCCGCTCAATACGACGAATATCGATCAGATCGTTGCCAAGTCCCAATATCATGGCAAGTGCCTCATCCTGCAGCGATGCGATTAAGTGGCACTTTCGTGCACCGTTACCGGCGACACTTTGCGCCGCGCCTCCAGCATCTTGGCCCGCATCTGCCCCACCGCATCACTCAAACCACCAAATATAGCTTCGCCAATCAGAAAGTGGCCGATGTTGAGTTCAACCAGCTCGGGTATTGCGGCAATAGGTGCAACTGTGTTGTAGGTCAATCCGTGGCCCGCGTGAACTTCAAGCCCGAGCCCGTGCGCCTGTTTGGCAGCAGCCGCCAACCGTTCGCGTTCCGCGCTCACAGCCCCAACATCACCGGCCAACACATGTTCGCAGTAAGTACCGGTGTGCAGCTCAACAATATCAGCACCAACGGCTGCAGACGCTGCAATCGTGCGGGCGCCCGGCTCTACAAACAGCGATACGCGAATGTCGGCGGCTTTCAGTCGTTGGACCACCGATGCCAACCGATCACCTGTGCCAGCAACATCAAGGCCACCTTCTGTCGTACGCTCTTCGCGTTTTTCTGGCACCAGGCAACACGCGTTCGGCACATGCCGTAGCGCGATGGCAAGCATCTCCTCGGTGGCTGCCATCTCAAGGTTCAACGGTCGCGTGAGTTCGTTTTTTAAACGCGCGATGTCGTCGTCACCGATGTGGCGGCGGTCTTCGCGCAAATGTGCAGTGATGCCATCCGCGCCAGCGGCTATAGCGATATGGGCGGCCCGCAGCGGATCGGGATGGCGTCCACCACGCGCATTGCGAATGGTCGCGACGTGATCGATGTTGACGCCGAGACGAAGGGGTTCAGTTTCAGATTTTCGGACCATGTGGTGCGGCCAAACTCGTTGATTGATACGCGGTGTTCACGCCCGCCCTGAGGCGCGCAGCACGGCGCATAGCGTACGACGAAGCCGCCCGCTGCGAAACATAATAAAATGCGACAGCAGCTGCGAGGCCGAGCGGCAGACTGCCAATTAGCATCGGATAGATAATGGGCCACAGCATATTGCCGGCCGAGATAATCACATCAGGCGACAGCTGCGCCGCTGCGTCACCAAACTCCGCCATGTGGCCAGAGAGAACCTCTATGTTCAGACCGGCTGGAATGGAAAGCATCGCGCATCCGACGGTATAGGTCGAAGCCCAGATCACCGGCCACGTCAACGGATTGCTGATAAACGTGCTCAGCATTGCCGCAGCCAAATTGGCACGCAACAGATAGGCCAACACTCCGGCACCAATCATCTGAACTCCCACGAATGGGGTAATCGAAGCAAAGACACCAATGGCGCATCCAAGCGCCACTTGATGTGGCCCCGCACGCATCCGCATCAGTCGCAAATAGACGTAGCGCAACGATCTGGCCCAACTGCGCCGCGGCCAAGCCCAGACGCGCAGGCGTTCCTTCCAGGACGGTGCATCACGTCGTTTCAATATCATTTCGTTTGCCCCCCCAAATCGTATCGCGATGGTTCTTTTGACCGATTCTTTGCGACTACCCTTAGTCGAACACACGTTCGACCTTGCTGACAACGGCTTTCGCCTTCAGCCCCGTCACAATGTGGTTGAGATGTGACAGGTCCCAAACCTCTACTTCCACATGCATGTCAGTAAAGTCGGACCCGCGATGCACCATTTTGAGCTGGTCGATGTTGCCGTCGTTTTCACCAATCGACTGGGCAATCACTGCCAAACTCCCCGGCTCGTTGACAGCAGTTATTCCCAATTGTGCCAAAAAGCGCTGCGGTTTATTTGGATCAACGTCCCACGCGGCATCAATCCATTGCTCATTTTCGTATTCTTGCAATTTTGGAGCATTTATCTGGAACACACGGATCCCTTGACCAGGCGACAGCACACCAACGATCCGGTCGCCGGGGATTGCCGATCCGTCGTCAAAGATCACTGGAAAATCATTATGCTCAACAACCGATCCGTTGTTTTCTGCATCATCTGATCCACCAGCCTGGCCCCGCATTGCCACAACTTCATCGGTCAACCGGAACCGCAGCCCCGTCCCCCTGTCGAGATTGAACCATCCATCCTGGTCGGTGGCTTGGCCGTAGCGGTTTTTAGGCTTTTGTCGCTGGGCGCCTTCATCACTAAACTTGACGGCGGGATACATGGCGGTCAATACATCCCGCGTGCCAATTTCATTGCGACCGACGGCGGCCAGCACATCGTCAACCGACTTTTGTGACCGTGCAAGACGCGGGAGTGCCTGCTCTAATTTTTTATCGGAATACTCGAGCGCGTGCGTCTCAAGTGCCGCCATGACAAACCGCCGTCCAAGCTCGGCGTACTGGGTGCGCACAGCAACACGACCGGCACGGCGAATGGCCTGACGTGCACGGCCAGTCATGGCGAAACCTTCCCAGGCAATCGGTGGCGTGTGGTTCTTCGAAATTTGGATTTCGACTTCGTCGCCGTTGCGCAGCCGCGTATTGATTGGCACATGTCGACCGTTGATAAATGCGCCCACGGCCTGGTGGCCAACATCGGTGTGGACGGCATAAGCAAAATCAAGCGGTGTTGCGCCACGTGGCAGCGCAATCAGGCGGCCTTTGGGCGTAAAGCAAAACACCTGGTCCTGGAACAACTCAAGCTTGGTGTTCTCCAAGAACTCCTCTGAATCGACGCCATCCAACATCGTCTCAACAAGACGGCGTAACCAGGCATACGGGCCGCTGTCTTTCTCAAAATCGACCGCACCACGGCGTTGGTTTTTCGCTGCGTTGGCAGTCGATGCCGCTTGGCCCGCGCTGTTGCTGGTCTTTGTGTTGGCGTGCCCAATGGCTCCGCCTGCAAGCTCTTCGGCATCTTTATACAGCGCATGGGCCGCAACACCGTACTCAGCGATGTGGTGCATGTCGTGCGTCCGGATCTGCAGCTCAACGCGTTGATGGCGGGGGCCAACAATCATTGTATGGATCGACCGATAGTTATTCTGCTTCGGCGTCGAAATATAATCTTTGAAGCGGCCGGGAACCGCCCTCCAGTGTGTGTGCGCCAGTCCAACTACACGATAACATTGATCCGCCGTATCGACGACCACGCGGAAGCCGAAAATATCAGACAACTGCTCCAATCCGATCTGTCGGTTCTCCATTTTGCGCCAGATCGAATAGGGCTTCTTTTGCCGCCCGGTGACCGTCGCCTCGATACCGACCTCGGTGAGTTTTTTCTCAAGCACCGATCGAATTTCTTCGACCAGTCCCTCGTTTTTTTTCCGCAGATCAACAAGTTTCTCTGTCACCGCGGCAAAGGCTCTGGGATGCAACCATTGGAAACTGAGGGTCTCCAGTTCGTCGCGAATTGCCTGCATGCCCATGCGTCCTGCAAGTGGTGCGTAAATTTCCAACGTTTCTTCTGAAATACGCTGCCGACTTACCGGCTTCATGTGCTCCATCGTGCGCATGTTATGGAGCCGATCGGCCAGCTTAACGAGCAACACGCGGATGTCACTTGATATGGCCAGCAGAAGTTTGCGGAAATTTTCTGCCTGTTCGGCTTTGCGCGACACGAGGTCCAGCCGGCTGATCTTCGTCAGCCCATCAACAAGGCTGCCGATCTCTTCGCCAAACAGACGATCAATTTCCGCGCGCGTTGCGTCTGTATCTTCGATGACGTCATGCAGCAGCGCGGCAACGATGGTGGCGTCGTCCAGCTCAAGATCGGTGAGAATGGCGGCGACTTCGAGCGGGTGGGAAAAATAAGGATCACCCGATGCACGTGTCTGGTTGCCATGGGCTTTCATGGCGTAGACATAAGCCCGGTTCAGCAACGCCTCGTTGGCGTTGGGTTCGTACTTCAAGACGCGCTCGACCAGTTCGTATTGGCGCATCATTGGTTGGGCTACCTCCTAAACGGCTGTGCCGACAAATTGCATCTTACTACCCCAAATCAACGGGGTTTATAATGCTAACAAAATTACCACGGAACTGTCAGCGTGACAGAAAAAGGCGGCGCTCGGGAAACGCCGCCTTCCTGATCTTGTTACAATACCGAAGCGAATTACAGACCCGCACCTGGCAGATCAACCTTGCGCATAGAACAATTAGCGGCTGCGATCGCGCGAGCCACCATTCCCGGTCGACGATGGTTCAGACGGCGTCATGGTCTCAAGACCACGTAGCAACTGCTCTTCTGTCAAGACGTCCACGACCGTATCGGAGCCATGATCGTCGCGGCCAAGAATTGGGCTGCGGCGCTCCGATGTAATGACGGGGGCAGCTTCTGTTTCCGGCTCGTCGACTTCGACGTTCTTCTGGATCGAGTGGATCAGACCTTCCCGCACATCTTCAGCAGGGATCGTCTCATCGGCAATTTCGCGCAATGCAATAACGGGGTTCTTATCGTTATCGGCATCTACCGTAATGGAGCTACCACCCGAAATTGAACGGGCGCGGTGTGCAGCAAGTAGGACCAATTCAAAGCGATTTGGGACCTTGTCGACGCAGTCTTCGACGGTCACGCGAGCCATGGGCAGAATTCCTCAGATAATTTAAAAATCTAGTTGGAGTCATACCCCGTAGATATGAACAAATCCAGATCTGCGGCGTCGCACGTCATTAGCTTAGAATCAAGACCAATCTTGCGCTATCGGACTGTTTTCTATGTTTGTTAGTGCGGATTGAGCAGTTAACTGAACGCCAGAGACCTGCGTCGAAACAACACTTTGGTGTGAATATTTATATTGCGTAAAATGGATTTTTGTCACGAAAAGCCGCATTTAACCGGCACATTTGAAGGATTGTCGCGCAGCAGGAAATAGAGTTGTTCGTGATGCATGGGTTTTTTGCCTCATCAAACTCGCTCTATCTCGACTAATAAGACCAACCGCAAGGTCGGCCCCTAAACCATTGCGTGCTTAAGATTTTCGGCCCGCTCCAAGTTTGATCACAGATTCAGTGTCCTTAGACAATCTGCATCGATTGAGCGGAAGGCCACGACGTATTGAGGTGAAAATGCAGTTTTACAAAGATGAACGCACCGCACTATTCATTGATGGTGCCAATCTATATGCCACGTCCAAATCCCTTGGTTTTGATATTGATTACAAGAACTTACTTAAATACTTTAAGAGTAATTGTCAGCTTCTTCGCGCGCTCTACTACACAGCAATCGCAGACGACCAAGAGTATTCGTCAATCCGGCCACTGATCGATTGGCTTGATTACAATGGCTATACTATGGTCACCAAGCCAACCAAAGAATTCACCGATGCTACCGGACGACGTAAAGTCAAAGGTAACATGGACATCGAACTTGCGGTCGATGCCATGCGCCTGGCCGATAACCTCGACCATATCGTTATCTTCTCCGGCGACGGTGATTTTCGCAGCCTCGTTTCCGCGCTGCAGGAAAAAGGCAAGCGCGTGAGCGTTGTATCCACGTTGCAAACCCAACCTGCCATGATTGCCGACGAATTGCGCCGCCAAGCCGATCAGTTCTGCGATCTTGCCGACATGGAAGAGGTCGTGGCCCGCGGATCCGGACAGCGCCCAGCTGCGCGCTCTCAAAACCCAGCGCCACGTAGTCCCGCCCCGCAGTATGGGCGCGATCCCGTTCCGTTTGAAGATGAAGATGAGTTGTCAGAAGAAGAGATTTGATCTTCACGCGTCGGCTTAGTCCAGTTCCAGTTTTCGTATTCGCGATCTAGGCTGCCAAAACTACCGTGTGCGCACTGCTGGAAAATCGGCTATGGCCTGAGCCATGATTAGCAAAACGCAAAAGCCGGGCGATGTTCGCTCGACCGACACCGCTTCATCGCGACCAGCTGAGGCACCCGCGGACTGTCAACTGTGCCCGCGACTTGTAGCTTTTCGAGCTGACAGTGCAGCCGATAATCCCGATTGGTTCAACGGTGCGGTACCGTCGTTCGGATCGGTAAATGCAAAACTCTTAGTTGTCGGACTTGCCCCGGGCCTCAAAGGCGCCAATTGTACGGGCCGGCCATTTACGGGCGACTATGCCGGCGACCTGCTGTACGCCACGCTCGCCGAGTTTAAATTCTCCACCGGCACATATGCCAAGATGGCCAACGATGGTCTCACGTTGAAAGACTGCATGATCACCAATGCTGTCCGCTGCGTTCCGCCGCAAAACAAACCAACACCTGCTGAGATCAAAACCTGCCGTGGTTTTTTCCAGGCCCGCATCGCGGCATTACCAAAGCTTCGCGTTCTGTTGGCGCTCGGACGGATCGCCCATGACCAAACTCTTGCCGCGTTCGAACTACGCAAAGCTGATTATCCGTTTGCGCATGGCGCCGAACACAATCTGTCAAACGGCTTGGTGATGTTCGATAGTTATCACTGCTCGCGCTATAATACCAACACGGGCCGCTTGACCGGAGACATGTTTCGGTCAGTTTTCGCTGACATCCGTTCCCATCTTGATCAATAGGCGCAGACCGCGTGACGTAGCCGGCAGCGCCTCAACGAAAAGTGGGAACTTAAGTCATGATGACACGACCTATTTTCCAAGCCATCTGGAATTTCAATGCCGTTGTTATTGCCTGCGCCAGCACACTCGCAATTACCGTTGGTAGCTACGCGACATATACGATTGCCCGTGAAGTGCTCGCCGAACGTACGGCCAACGGCCTTGCACGCGCCGCCCCCGATACCGCCACCCCCGACACCCAGCAAGGTGAGCTGACCGTCGGTAATTTTTCAAAACTATCCGGCACCAAAGTCATGTGGGCGCCCCTGACGCTATCACAGCATTATGCCTATCGCCTGTCGAGCAAGCATGCCCAAAGCGTGTCGAACTATATGCTTTACGAGGTCGACAGCGGCAGGACGCGACGTCTTTTGAACTCCAACAAACAATTAATCGTCGCCGGTCACCACGTGCATCGAACCAGCCCGCGCGCAGAAAACACCGCGCCGGCCCTTTTGGCATTTGAGATAATCGAGAAAGATACCAACGGCGACGGCATCCTCAATCACGAGGACGTCAAACGCATTGCAATCGCACGGCCCGACGGACGAGACCTTACGCGTTTGCCGCAAATGTTTGAAGCCTTCCTCGGCAGTACGGCCGCGACGGATGGTACGGTTGTTTTGTTCGCCCGCACATCAGGTCGCACCAAAGCCCTCCACATCAACCCTAAATCACTGAGCGTTGTCGCCGAAAACGAAATCAATGATGGTATTTGATGTATTCTGTATGCGCGCACGCAGTTAATCGCGTTTGTTGCGCTGTCGATTCACGCCCCACGCGTAAGAGCGTGGGACGATCGGAGCTGGTGGCTGGGGAGCACCGCGACCCGCTGCGTTGCAGCGCGCCCTTGCAGGGGCAGGTCGCGTCAGCGACCGATGTGCCCCGTGAGGCAAAACAAAACTCTATCCCTTATCGCGCAAAATCCTGGCCTTATCGCGGTTCCAGTCGCGCTTCTTCTGGTCTTCGCGTTTGTCTTGCATTTTTTTGCCCTGCGCCAATGCAAGACGCAGTTTGGCAATACCGCGATCGTTAAAGTAAAGCGCCAGCGCGATAAGCGTCATGCCCTGCCGCGACAGAGCAATATTGATTTTGTGGATCTCTTTTTTGTGCAGCAAGAGCCGGCGTTTTCGTCGCGGCTCATGTTGGAAAAACCGCCCGGCTCCTAGGTATTCCGGAATATTGGCGTTCAACAACCAGGCTTCGCCGTCTTCGATCGTAGCGTAGCTCTCCGCGATGTTCGCCTGCCCACGACGCAGTTGCTTGACCTCGGTGCCGACCAATACAATGCCAGCCTCGAAGGTGTCGTTGAGCTGATATTCAAACCGCGCCCGGCGGTTTTCCGCAATCGAGCGGCGGCCGCCGTCATCTTTGGCCGCCATGCCGGTACCTATTCGTTGTCATTCAAAGACTGAAACACGCTGCTCTTAAGGCAGCCAAAGCTTTTACTCCGCAGCCTTGGCCGAGAGCAAGCCAAGTTTATCGAGCACGACATCAACAGCCGCTTTGGTCGCATCTGTCAGCGGCACCAGCGGCAGGCGCGTTTCGTCGGAACACATGCCAAGACGCGACAAAGCATACTTCGCTGGCCCCGGACTGGGCTCGATAAACATAACATCATGCAGCGGCATCAACTGATCCTGCAGCGTCAGCGCTTTTGCAAAATCGCCCGCCATACAAGCGTTCTGGAATTCAGCGCACAAACGCGGCGCAACATTCGATGCTACCGAGATACAGCCATGTCCGCCGTGTGCCATAAACCCTAATGCCGTAGCATCTTCACCTGACAGCATGTTGAACTCAGGCCCCATCGCACCACGCTGTTGCGAAACCCGCGCCAGATCAGCAGTCGCATCCTTGACGCCAACGATGTTCTTGAGCTCATAAAGCCGCGCCATCGTTGCAACCGACATGTCGATCACTGAACGCCCTGGAATGTTGTAGATCACAATCGGAATATCAACCGCATCGTGGATCGCTTTGTAATGCTGGAACAAACCCTCTTGCGTCGGCTTGTTGTAGTAAGGCGTGACGACCAGAACGCTATCGGCACCTGCCGACTTCGCATGGGCTGCTAAGTCAACGGCCTCCGCTGTAGAATTCGAACCCGCACCCGCGATCACGGGCACACGCCCGGCTGACACTTCAACTGTCAGTTCAACCACGCGTTTGTGTTCATCGTGATTCAGCGTCGGACTTTCACCTGTGGTCCCGACCGGCACCAACCCGTGCGTGCCTTCCCGAATCTGCCAATCGACAAATTTTCGGAAGGCATCCTCGTCGATGACTCCACCACGAAACGGCGTAACCAGCGCCGTAATTGATCCCTTGAACATCCCTAAAACCTCGAAAACCTTGTGGACGACGTCCGCCACACTCCTGCCGCACGACCACGTCACCTCGTGAAGCGCCAGCATACCGTGCAACGGAGGGCTTGTAGATAGCGCTTTTGCGGTGAAATTCCGGCTCAAGCGTTGGAATCAGGCATGCACCTCAAACCGCTGGCGACATTAAGCCGTTGACTAGTCCGCTGCAAGCTAGCAGGCCCTGATGCGGCTTAACGACTGATCGGCGAACCGGGCGCTCGTTGTAAAGTTCCGTGCTAGGATCGTGCCACGTCGGGAGAGAACTGCATTGGCTGTCATGAGAGCAAGCATAAACGACATCCTCAGCCGTATGGGCGCCATCACGGCCATTGGGCTGTTAACGCTAACACTCACGGTGCCGGTGTTCGCCAAATCTGATGTGCCGGTACCCACGCGCCGTCCGGCAGACCTTGAAAAGCTCGCCAAGGCGGCGACTAAAGATGTCGCCACCGTCGAGGCAACATCACCTGAAGAAATCGCCCACAACGCCAAATTCGATGAGTTGATCGCACCGCTACTGGGCCTTGAGCCGAGCGAGAATGATCGCGCAAACTTGCGCGCGGCCATCAAGGCCTTGAAAAAGGTACAACCTGAAGCAGCCCAAGCCTTTCGTGACAAAATTCAAGACCCAGCCGCGCGCAAGCTTGTCGACTGGTTTCGACTACGCACCGGCTATGGTGTGGCCGCCGAACATCGTGCATTTCTCGACAACAATCCGGATTGGCCCAACCGCTGGTTGATCGCCCAACGCCTGGAAGAATCTCTCTTCCTACAAGGCGGCAACACGGCTGAGATTAAATCCTACTTTAAAGACCGAAAACCGGAAACCGGCGTTGGCTACGCAGCACTGGCGTCCGCCTACCGGTTTGAAGGAAACATCGAAGAAGCCCGCGCGATCGCCGTCCACGCTTGGCGCGAAGAGAAGCTTCCAACGACGTTGGAAACTGCGTTTCTAAAGCGCTTCGGAGACTTGCTGACAACGGCCGACCACAAATACCGCATCGATCGCCTGATGCTGGATGCGCCTCGCTGGCGCAAACAGAAGAACGCGGCGGCTAAAGACCTTCGCCGGCTAATCCCGTTGTTACCAAAAGCGGAACAAAAGAAAGCGTACGCGCGTTTGTCTGTTTTCCTCGAGCGCAAAAACGCCGCCAACGAGATGGCGAAATTGCCAAAGGAAAAAACCACCGACTGGGGTCGCGTGTTTCACAAGGTGCAGGTCATGCGCCGAAAGAAGCAACTTGACCCTGCTGCAAAGATCCTCATCAACGCACCACTCGAAGACAAAGCAAAGATCGTCAACGCCGATGCCTGGTGGAAGGAACGGCGCATGCATGCCTTCCTGGCACTTGATAAAGGCAAGCCGCAACGTGCTTACGATCTTGTTAAAGTGGCGGGCCCCTTGTCGGAAAATCCCGCCAAACAACAAGCCTTCACCGCTGGTTGGATTGCGCTCAGATACCTCAACGATACGGCTGGCGGTCTGAAACACATGAAGGCCATGCAGGCTGCCGCTGACGGTCCTCTAAGTCGCGCCAAATCCGCCTACTGGGTTGGGCGTGCATTGGAACAGTCGGGTGATACGCAAGGGGCCATGTCTGAGTACCGCAAAGCGTCCGCGGGCATCGACACGTTTCACGGGCAGTTGGCATTTTTGAAACTCAAGCCTAACGACCGCAAGATTGAAATCAAGCCACCTGCTGAACCAACCGCCGAACAACTTAAACGTTTCCTGACCAACGACGCAGTCCGTGCGGCTGTCATTGCACACCGTGCAGGTCTTGGCCGCATTATTACCCGGCCGTTCTTTGCGCACTTGCGCAAGATGATGAAAAGCGAAGCCGAAGTCGCAATGGTTATCCATCTGACCCGCGCATTAGGCGATACGCAGATGTCGATCCGCATGGCAAAGGGGGCGATCGGCGATGGCCACAACGTGCTCTACTACTCTTATCCGCTCCACGCCTTCCCGCCGTACAAACCATTGCGCAAGCCGCCCGAGACTGCATTCCTGTTGTCGATCGCACGCCAGGAGACCGAGTTCGAGGCCAACACCGTTTCAGGTGCCGGTGCGCGTGGCATTTTGCAGGTGATGCCGATAACCGCGCGCCACGTCTGCGGCGACTATAAAATTCGGTGCGATATACCAAGGCTTCTGACAGACGAGTCCTACAATACGAAAATTGCATCAGCCTACATCGCAGACCGCATGGGCGAGTTCGGGGGCGCTTATACGCTCGGCTTGTCTGGCTATAACGCAGGGCCTGGCCGCACGCGGCAGTGGATCCGCAAGTTTGGCGACCCGCGCAATCCAGATATCGACCCCATTGACTGGATTGAGCGCATACCTTTTCAGGAAACGCGGCGTTACGTAACCAAAGTGCTTTCCAGCATCCAGATCTATCGTGCGCGCCTTGGCGACGCGAAAGCCCGACGCCTCGACCTGGATCTCCTTCGCGCGCGCCGCAGTCAGCGTGCATCAGGCCGCAAATAACACCCGCAACTTATCCCCACAAAGCCTGTCATGCGGGCTTCTTGCATCGAAGTGCGATTATTTTCAATAATTCGGTCATTGCGGGCTTTTCCAAGATGCCCGTCCGGTGCATGACATTGGCTGTACGAATGCCGAGAACGGGGTGAGGCCAAATTCCGCGTTCTTGACGGCGACGACCGGCGGCGGCTGATTGCAATTTTCGCGCGGCCTAGAAATACAAGGGGGCATAGAATGGCGACGGGCGGCAACACTTTCCGCGAGCTGACCATGCGCGCGCGCGATGGTCTCAAATTGCATGCACGACATTACCCGGCTCCCAACGCACGCCGTCGTCCTCTGGTCTGCCTGCCGGGCCTGACCCGAAACCACCGCGACTTTCATGATATTGCAACTTACATCAGCGGTCCCGGGCCGGCGCAACGTGACGTCTACTGCCTCGACTATCGCGGTCGTGGCGGCTCGGAGTGGGACAGCGATTGGAAAAACTACGCCGTTCCGATTGAGATGCTCGACGTCATCGACTTTCTCATCACGCAGGGGCTGCATGATGTTGCTGTACTCGGCACTTCGCGCGGCGGTCTCATCACCATGATCATGGCTGCGGCTCAACCATCATTGGTGGGGGCTGTTATTTTAAATGATATCGGACCTATTGTTGAAACAGACGGACTGACACGAATTGCCACCTACGTTGGCCGCATTCCACTCCCACGTACCTGGGAGGAAGCAACCCGCCTCGTTTCCAAAGCCAACAAAGCGCAATTCCCCAACGTATCACCAGAGATCTGGGGTGAAGTTGCGCGTCAGTGGTACAACGAAAAGGATGGTCGACCGGCGCACGGCTACGACCCGGAACTGAAAAATGCCATGTCGGTTCTCGACGGACCTATGCCGGCGCTATGGCCGCAGTTTGGCGCGCTCGCACGTGTACCGCTCATGGTCATCCGCGGGGAAAAATCCGACATACTGTCGGCTGCGACCGTTGACGAAATGGCAAGGCGCCATCCTCATATGACGAGCTACAACATCGCCGACGAAGGCCACGCACCGTTGTTAAAGGACGCCGCTTCAACGTCTGCAATTGCTGAGTTTCTCATGGTGTCAGATCGTGCCTAGAGCGTGTTTTGAAGAGTCGGTCTTCTCTCACGGGGCGCACCGGTCGCAAGCGCGACCTGCCGCTGCGAGCGCGCGCTGCAACGCTGCGGGTCGCGGTGCTCCCCGGCCTCGGGCCTAAACGTTTTCCTTGGGCGGTTTGTCCGGAACACACGGGCGTGGATGCCTGCAACTTGCCGAGTGAATACCGCAAGATGTTGCAGTATGGCACAACCGCTGTTTCCCCTAGCTCAATCTCACCGCGCGGCACGCGGCGCCATGATGCGAGCGATAAGCGAGCGTCTGAATCGTTCCCGGCGCCGTGCGGAACTCGAGCGACAGCGAGGAACAGCGTGAGAACAAACAACCCTTTCGCAACGTGAGGACTGACAACTAACCCTTCGACGCCAGCAAGCGGGCCTGTTCAATCCAGTGTTCGCGCTCGATCCGGCCCTGGAAGTCAAGTGCCGCACTGACCTCTTTGACATCTTCCTTCGTCCAGTTGGCGATCTGGCCGAAGCTGTTCACACCTATAGAGTTAAGCTTCTTTTCTACCAGAACACCGATGCCGCGAATGCGCTTCAAGTCGTCATCAATGTCAGCCAAGCCGTCGCGTCCACGCAGTATCTGAGACTTCACCGATTTCAAACCCGACAATGGTGCCGACTTGCTGCGCTCCTTAAATCCCGAAACCTGTCCCGTATTTTCGCGAATGGCCTCACTCAGATTTGTCGGCCGAGTTTCTGCTGCAGCTGTCGTATCATCCACGTCATCACTTGGTGCGTTCGTCTCCGGAACATCAGGTCTCTCGTCCGTGCGTTTGGCACGTCCCAAGACACCGGTCGTCCGATTGGCGGCAGCAGTCGCGGCTGCAATGGCGGCTGCGGCAACAACAGCCTGTTCAGCCCCCGTTCTAACGCGAGCAGCCGTTGGATGTGGTGGCGACGCTGTCGCGGGCTGCAATTTCGTATGAGATGCCGTGCTACCGTTGACGCCTGAGCTCCAGATATAGCTCTTGGCACCATGCCCGCCCGTGCCACGCGTGTAGGCGGTATCTCCGCCGCCAGCCAGGATAACAGCCTGCGCAACCCAGCTTTCGCCGAAGATGCGACCAGGAATTTTCAGGTCCGCTTCCAGCTGCGCGATTTCTTCGCCGGTTAGTCTCGCGATGTCTTCATAGCGAAAGATACGGTGTTTGTTGAGCTGGGTCGCAATCGTCTGATCAATGGCGCGGAGACGTCGTAGATCTTGTGGCACACCAATCGGTTGCGGCATGATGACTTCTGAAACGGGTGCCACTTCGGGTTGCGGAGCGACTTCGACGACAGGTTCAGCAACCGGTTCTGGCGCAGGCGCCGGTGTGAACGCTCCAGCGGCGCGGGCAGCGGCGGCAACACTTGCGGCGGCTGCAGCCGCACTCGTCGCCATTGCCAACGCACTCGATGCCGATGCCGTGTTATCCGACGCAGCCAGTTCGTCGGAAGAGGATTCGCGGAAGAACTTTGTTGCTTCAGCCGACCAATCGCGTTCCGGTGGCTTTTCGATTGTCTCCAACTGCTCGGTCAGGGATTCTGCCGGAGTGTATGCCGCGTCAGGGGCTTTTTGCGGAGCCTCTCTGAGCGCGCGCTCAAAGCGTTGCGAATCTGTATGTGTCGTAACAGGTGCGGTTTGCGGACCGGTCTCTATTACGGGTGCACCGGCTGCAACTGGTGCGGGCTGAAGCGGTGTGACTTGCCATTGCGCTGTCGACTCGACCGGTTGAACGGAACGCGGGACAAAGATCAGGCGCCGGATCAAACAAGCTGCCATTGCTCCGATGAAATACGCCGCCAACATCAGCGCCGCAGTTTCAAGTATCAAATATTGCATACTACCGTCCCTATTGCCCGATCGTTATGGGCATTACAATAAAACCACTTGCAGGCTCTGCGCAGCGCCCGAATATCTCGGCGTCGGGCATCATTGCTGTCCAAACCTGTCTGCCTGTTCAACTCAGCAAGGCGATTAAACTCTGCTCGATTATTCGTCCTCGTTGAAGCTGCATGAATACCAGCCGACAAAGACGCCGACACCAAATGCCGT
>JAJFHI010000368.1 GCA_021775715.1 Hyphomicrobiaceae bacterium
TGCAACACCATCGAGAATTGAAAATCGATCGACCAAATAGCGATCTGCGTAGTCTGTAAGATCGGGAACCGACATGCGGTCGCTCGCCAGGTTCAGCCACATGACAACGTTGTTGTCATCATCCACCTTTTGGATTTCCGGCGGGTCGGCCTCGGGTGGAAGGTCATCGAGCATTGCGCCGACCCGGTCGCGGATGGCGTTGGCGGCGGCCTCGACGTCGCGACCTACTTTGAATTCAACGGTGATATCCGAGCGGCCGTTGCGCGAGCGTGAATCGATAAACCGAATTCCCTCGACGCCTGCAATGCGGGTTTCAATCAACTCCGTGACACGGTTTTCGACGACCGTCGCGGAGGCACCACGATAAGTCGTCTCAATGGAGACAACGGGTGGATCGATATTGGGATGCTGGCGCAGCGGCAGACGCGTGAAGGAGACAATACCAAACGCGATCAGGATCAACGCCAGAACAGCCGCGAACACAGGCCGCGTAACAGACACATCAGACAGCTTCACGACCGCCCTGCGCCTCCCGGTTTAGCAGTAACAACGGGCGCGGCACTTGGTGGGGACCGCTCTACGGCCGCACCCTCTGGCGGTGGCGTGATACGTTTGTACTTTTCGTTGTTGATCACGACTGGCGCGCCGGGTCTCAGCTTCAAGGCACCGTGCGTAACTACGAGTTCGCCAGCTTCGAGGCCATCCAGCACCTCGATCTCACCAGGACGCCTTTGCCCGACCTTGATGCTTCGGCGTTTGGCTGTCGAGGTCGCCTCGTCAACGACGAAAACGAAACTTTCCCGCGCAACAGGTACAATTGCCTCCTCTGGAATTACTTTCGCGCGCCGTTGATTTTTCACCAGAACAATCTGCATTAACAATCCCGGCACAAGACGCCGGTCCTCGTTCGGCAGAAGGGCACGCACGCGAATGGTGCGTGTTGCCTGATCAATGCGGTTGTCGATGCCCGTGACCTTGCCATAAAACTTTTGCGCGCCCAATCCGCGCGTCTGCGCCTCAATCGGCAATCCCGGCACCAGCGCTTCAATGAAAGTGGAGGGCACGGAGAAGTCGAGCTTCATTGTGCTATCATCGGCAATGTCGACGATCAGTGTTCCAGGTTCGACAAGAGCACCGACGCTGATGTTGCGCAAACCCACCACACCGGAGAAGGGCGCGCGTATCGTGCGGTCAGCCATCCGCGCATTCATCGCCAGAAGCCGAGCTTTGCTGGTTTGATACAAGCGACGCCGTTCATCAAGAACGGTCTCCGCTGTCAGCTTGCGTTTTGCCAGTCCTTTGGTCCGCTCGTATTGGGACTTTGATTCAGCGACGATCGATTCAATTTCTGACAGCAACGCGCGCTCTTCAGCCGCCACCATCTCGACCAGGATCTGGCCCTTCTCGACGCGCTGGCCGTCGTCGAAGTGAATAGCGGAAACGATATCTGTGACCGTCGCTGTTACGGCAACGCTATCCTTGGCCCGCAGCGTTCCAATCGCTTCAATACGATCGTGAAAGTCCACAACCTTGACGGGCTCCACCCGGACCGGAACCGGCTTGGGTTTCTTACCCTCGGCATATGCCACAGCCCCGATCGAGAGCATTGCCAGCATCACAACAAAGGTTCTGAACCCGACTTTCGCACCCGGCTGCATTCTCTGTGTCAAACCCTGGCTCAATATGGCACCTGGCAATAGCAACTCAGACAATAGATCGTTCACGGTGACAGTCGCGAACGCTAATTTCATAAGGCCCTACGGTACCCTATTGCGCCGCCGCACACGAGCATCGTGCAAGCTTTCAGCAAAAACTGTCAATTAACGTGATTGAGAGCTGCACTATTGCACCCAGCTTGCATGGACATCTCAGAGGACTCGTAGGCCGACGGGCAACTGATGCAACCGCGCAACTTAAGCGCGTCCGACCGCTGTGACACCCAGTACGCGCAATACCTAGTCCCTGCCTAATACCTTGGCATCCGGGGCACACGGCGCAAGGGCTTCTGATAGCTTGGAAACAACTCAAGCGCCGCAAGCACAGTCTGGTTCCAACCTGCGGGGCCAGCATGGTCTGCGCGCCAGATAACACCATTTGCATTCACCTCGACGTCGTTCATCTCGCCGCCGCGCGCGCCAGGGATGACAACACCGATATCCGCGTCCTGCAGCATTTCACGATCGTTGGGCGCATTTCCCAGCGCCATCACGACCAAGGTTTCATCGCGATTCACATCCTGCTTTTTATAACACGCGACCAACCTCTTCATAAGCTCATGCCTACCGGGTGCCGAAGAGATCGTCAGGAAGCGCCCACCCTGTGCAACCACCAAGCCGAACTGGCACAGCGCCACTTTGAATGTTTCGAGCCCCTCCTTGGTGCCAAGCCAGATGCCGGGTTCGGACCAACGCCGCTGCCGCGCCAATGCGGCATCCTTAAGCGATACCCCCGTTACTTGCGCGACCTGCAACGTCGTCAGATCGCCAAAGCCGCGAAAGTAGGTACGCAATTCGGGTTCCAAAACGTCGAGGTGCGCGCGTATCAACTTGTAACCACGCGCGCAGCTATTAATTGCAGCCTGGTCAATTTCCGGCCCGGAATGATCGTCTGGCACAAACACGCCGGCGCCATTTTCAACAATGGCAGGAAAGGACAGGCCCAAGTCTGCTTGAAGCTTTTTGATTTCCGTAACAGTCTTGCTCGAAGTCAAAATGATCGGCACATCGAGATCGCGCAGTTTTTGCAACGCCGGTAGGGCAGCATCAAACGCATAAGTTTTATGATCGAGCAGTGTGCCATCCAGATTCGTAAAAACGATCAATCGCGCCGAAACCGGAAAGGGCGCGTCGGTTTTCATGGCAAATCGCGTCATGACGACAATTGATACGGCTTATTCGCCGTTCTTCAAGGTGGCGTATTTCCATTGGTTACTTGCGCGGGTGCCACCCGCTGCCTCAAATCTAACCCGAGGCGGCAGATGGCAACAACGAGATCTCAGCGACGCTATATTTCGCCTTTCAGGCCCTTTTCAAAGTACTTGTGAACGATCTTGTCCTGGTTCTCGAGCAGCCAGTCGATCGACGGCTCGTTATGCATCGCTTTGTGGATCGCTTGAGCGGTGGCCTTGCGATGAATATCAAACAGAATTTGGTGATCGAGATCTTCAATCTCGGCAACCACGGGGTTCAACCAAACCGAAACAATGATCCCAAGATCATTGGCTTTATCCTTCGGAATATCACCGCAGCGAACAGCATCCAAAACACCCATCGACGTTGCATACTGAACTGTGCCCATCAGGATGTTGGTATAGCGCACGTTATCGACGGTAACTTTGCTGACGCAGATTGTTGCAGGGCGCACCATGACGTCGGTGTTCATGATTGCAAGCACGCGGCTGTGGCCCTTGACCTGGTCGCCGAGTAGCGTCGCGAACGCCGTGCCCATTGGTCCGTCCATTTCACCGATGGCCACTTCTGGTTCAGCAGCAGTCCCCGGCGGTCCACCTGCGACAAGGCTTTCCCCTACACGCATGATGATACGATCAGACATTTGATCCCACTTTCTGTTGGATGGGTTGGAAGAATTTCGAAAAGTTGGCGCGCGACTATGACGCCTGAATCAGCGAGTCGCAACCGACGCCAATGTCTCACCTATCGGCCAGCACCTTTTATGATTTTGGATTGAAAAGTTCCAGATCATCGACATCGACGGTTTTCATGCGCACAACGCGTTCCTTCGCATTATCGGCGACCATCCAAGTGTCATGCATTTTTGCGCCCTTGCGTAGCAAACGCACCAAGTCCTCTAGAGAGAGGGTTTAAGTGAATGTTTGGAACTATGTTGGCTGTGCTAGCTGGCGTCGTTGCCTTCTCGACAGATGCTCATCCGGCCGCCCTTGTCGGCAAGAGACCTCCGATCGAACACGCATCGGAATGTTGTCCACTGGCGCCTTTCGAAAGCATCCTCGTAGTCCAAGCGACCGACAGCGAAGATTGCCAAACTACCTTCCCTTATTTCACTTCGAAGATCGGGGGTTACCGGTGGGACATCCAACGGTCGAGTCATAGTGAACGTTTGCCCTGGGCCTGCTGGCGAAAACGAATGCGGTTCGCCGCAATAACCGAACTCAGACGCATCTGGTGGAAGAGGGAACGCTCCAACGGTACCCTTAAGATAATAGGCAGGAGTTTGACCACAATTCTTCAGCGTGATCAGGATTTCTGGAACATCATTGCTAAAGTTTTGAATCGCTGCGGACTCGATGTGTACAAAGGCTCGCAACTGTTGCTCGCTGGATCTCCGCATCGTGCCAACAGTTTTCCACGTCGCGGCAGCAGCGCCGCCGGTAGCAAGCAAAGTAAGAATCAACAGCAAGAAAGCACGCTCAGCAGCCTCTGCCATACGGTTTTGGGCGCAGACCTCGGCGTGAGCTTTCTTTTCGCTAGCGCTCTGTCGGGCTTCGGTTGGTACTTTGTTATTTTTCTCAAGCGCCCGTTCACGGGCAGCATAATATTACTCCTGGGAATCTTGGCATTCGTAATCAACAAGCGAAAATTCAGACAAAATTACTGTGGGCTTGAAAGCTACGTTGTAACCGAAAAACACAACGGTTATCACGCACAAGGCTACTTTAACATTTTCTGGAATGCTTGACACAAGCTCAATCTAAATGGATTTCCCGCACCCCTATTGCCTCTAAGCAGGCCACCATAAACGCCGCTGAGAATTTCCCTCTAGCCAACTTGTTTCGGATGTTTGCCTCCTTTTCGTCAACGCCTATCTCAGCCAGCGCTTCAATAAGCTGGGCATAGGTCATGCCCTTACGTTTGAGTTCAGCCTTTAACAGGTTGGGCACAAGGGCTTCCCAGTCGGTGTTTCCGGGCATTGATGCATCTCAGATGCGATAAAAGCATCATAGGAGTTACATTTGACCTTGCGCACAGTACCAGCAAGATTTCTTGGCTGAAGTTGGTGATCTCGTCCGTGCTGGCCGCGACCGCAGATGCCGGCCCACGGAACCACTCTTCAAAGTCGAAATGACAACCGCTGGCAGCACCGCGATAAACAAAGCGCACGATCCGCGCGTTCCAGTTGGTTTCGCGGACCATCAAGCATCCGTGTTGATGAAGCCATAAGCCACATTGCTGCGGTCTGCGCCTTCTTCACTGTATTTGGCGCGGTACTTGGCAAGACGATCGTTGGCGTAGTGCGCGACGGTGGCTTCCTCCGGAGTAAAGCCATAAAGCTTTGCCGAGTTTTCACCAAAGATCGCCTGTTTTATTGCCGACATGCCGTCACCCAACGGCGCAAAGCCGTAACGCTCTTGCAGATCTTTTGGAACTTCCATCCGGCGGAACGCCTCGATCTGCCACTGCGGTGAGCCGTACCAAACAGAATCCGTCCCCCAGACAACATGATCAACGCCAAGCCCCTTAATCAATGTTGCCATCAGAGCTGCGGCATGACGTGGATGCGTCAGACAAGTCGTGGCAAACGTCGTCCCAATGTCGGCGTAAACATTGGTGACACCGTGTTTGGCTGGAATCTCAGCAAGATCTGAAACCCAGTCAATCCGACCGGTTTCTTCAAACGTCTTTATATGTTGTTCCGGCGGAACCGTCAGCGGTTTCAGTGCAGAGTGATAGATGATGAAATTAAGACCCGGCCAATCTTTCGCAGCCTTTGGGACATCGTCCACCATCGCGTGCCGCCAGGTGTCACGGAAACTCTCTTCATAGTTGGACGGCAGCAGACCTTTGTGAATGCAAACGTTACGGATGCCCGCCTTCTGTGTGCGCTCGTAAAACGGATACATCAACTTCTCATCGTCAAGGCGATAAGGGAACTTCGACGGCATCAGCGGATCGCCGACGGTGTAACCTTTCCAACTATCTGGCCGATCCTTTTCAATGACGCGATCAACCTCGTCCAGCCAACCGTCCTTGCCAGGTTCGAAAAGTGCATGCCGCAACAGACGCCGCGAACCACACATCTTGTTGATCCGCATCGCGCCATCAACGAGCTGCGGGTTGGTGAGAAAGATGTTTTCCGGCTCATCTGCGGTCGCGCTTGAAACCAAACCGACGGTTGTATCGCTGTCGAGGAATACTTCTTTGATGAAGTTGTCGATCTGCAGGTCCTGGAACTTGGCCTTGTCGTCCTTATTGATGTCGGTGTTGCCGTAGATCGCACCGAAATGACGCAGCCCGAGAATACCATCCCACTTGTAGGCATCGTCGACGAAATGCATGTGGCCGTCGAGGATGAACTGGTTCTTGTAGCGGGCGGCCACCTCAGCCGCGAGATCGGCGTCAATCGTTTCAGCTTCCGCAACTCCAAAAACGTCACCGTAGACGATATTCATCGCGGCAAACGCAGTTGCAAAACCAAAACTGGATTGCATGAATGTGCGGCGATCCATGCCGATCTTCGGTGCGCGCGCATCCGCCATCTCATCAATCAATGCCGCCACACGCTTTTGCTGCGGGGTTTGTGGCATCGGTCGATATTCACCGTTAGAAACGACCTGATCCGGAATCGGCCGGTGCTCCAAATCCCCCCGCTTGGCCAAAAGTTCGGCCCGTTTGCGATCTTCCTCGGTCAGCCAGGTCATCGGTTCGTCCTCCGCACAAAATACACTTTTCTTGATAACGAAAGATCGCCGTCTCTCGTCTTGATTGGGAGGCTACATTAGAATGCCGTCCTCATCACCCCTTTTCGTTCGACCCATAATGTTGGAATGAGACAACGGCATCACTCCGGCAGTCAACGGCAGCAGCCACCATCCATCGCAGACACACACCCTAAACGAGCAAATGCATGCATACAAAAAGGGCGGCCTGCCTGCTGCAAACCGCCCTTGTCGCGTGCTTAGTTAGTTAATTAGAGTGGAACCAATTACTTAACCTATCGACCATCTGTCATGGCAGAGAGTTCTTCGAGATCGAACTTGGACTTGTAACCGACACCAACGACAAACTTCTCGGTGTCGACAAAACCGCTGCCGGTCTCGGCATCAAAGTCAGCGTATTTCGCTTCAACATAGAAGCCTTTCGCGATCGCCTTAACCGGTACCTTCACATAGGCGTCGAATTCCGTGCCGAAGTCTGTGCCGCCAACGTCAGATGAGAAGTCGTGGTACTGGATCTTGATTAGCGCACCATTGAGGAAGGCCAGCGGACCAGAAACACCCTTCAGCTTGTACGTCACATCGACATAAAGATCTTCCAGACCAGTTGCCGGCGTGACCAAGAACGTATCGGCGAAACCGTTGAAGATGTGACCCGTTGCGAGTGGCGTACGGAAGCTTGCGCCGTTGTCACTTCCAAGCAGCTCATAGCCACCAGTGACGGTCACACCCATGAAGGAAACAGAAGGCTGGGCGTGGACATAGTCAGCATCGTAATTGAGCGTGCTGTTGCCGGTATCCGACTGCTTGGCATACTCAAGGCGATAGCCAAGGCTAACGCCGCGACCCAGCTTGTACTTACCCTTTAGGAAACCACCGATGGTTTCGTTGGAAAGGTTGGCTGCTCCGGCATCCAGGAAGTCCATATTGTAGTAGTAACCCGTCAGAGCTGCGAACGGCGCAAATGCATATTTCGCGTGGAGCAAATGGACGTTCGTTTCCAGGTTGCCAATCGGGCTGCGGTCAGAGAATATACGGTTGACGTTACCGACCCAGCCATAGAACAGATCCAGCTTGTTATCCAAACCCTTGTAAACTGCAGTCGCACCATCAAAAGTCTGGTTATTCTGGCGCCAGCCGACATGACCGATGTAGCGCATGTTGTCGAGCACCTGGACGAAACGACCACCTTTAAGCGTCACTCCTGGAACAGCTTTAATTTCAACAAAGGCTTGGTTGACCTCGATCGATTCCACGTCAACCACAGTTGAGAAGTTGGTTTTACCATTGATGGTGTTGTTGAAGTCGTCGTCGCCGATCTCAAGAACGCCTTCGCCCTCAATACCTGCGCGGATCATGTTGTGCATCCACGGCGTGATGATACCGACACGCGTCCGCCATGTGCTGGCATCTGCATCCTGCAAAGCGTTGCCCTGCGACACGTTCTCATAGCGATAGCGGGTATCGACTGTAAGTGTCGACCCTTCCGCCCGTGCTTGCACCACGGACGCGAAGCAGGTCGCGGACACGACAAAGGCGCTAAGGCACGCTTTGTACGTATAATTCGGTTTTTTTGCTCCTGGAGCGGTTTTTGTCGTCATCGACCGCAAGTCCCCCGTTCGTGACCAAGAGCACATCCCAGCAGCGCCCCGACTCGATGAATCATCCTAAATTGATGTTAGTGTCGAACGCAGATGATGTATCGCAAAATCTGGTGGCCAGTTTCGCTTTTTGACGGTGGCATTTTAAAGCCCCTTTCCGTGAGAAAAACCAAGCATTTACAGCAAATTACGATTACCTGAATATTGATCAGAAAATCGCAGACTTGGCGGCGTGGTCAGACATCGCGACAAGCTTCAAACGGCGGCAAAAAGAACCGTGTTCTATAAATTCATTCTGCCTTCCAAATGCGTGTTTTCAAAAGGGTTCATTGACCGCGCTTGTTTTTCGGTCTTTTCGGTGTGCTCTAGCCACTGCACAATTGGCACATATTTGCGCACAGCAATTGCGTCTTGCGCGCAACATATTCGATTACATTTTGTGTCATTTTTGGCTTCTAAAAAGCGCTGCAAAATGGCTAACTTACCCGCCGCGCACGCCCGATGTTGCTCTTGCACAACGGAAAATTTCTGCCACCGGGAAATTCTGGCAGCTGTGAAATCAAAAACTACTTTCGAAACGCCGCCAAAAAACACTCTTGGTGTCCGGCTTGTGCTCCTTGGTTTTCCAACAGGTCATACCTACATCCGACGCGTCCAAGTTGGCAATCGGTAACCTAACTAGTCCGTTCCCAAAAGTACAAAGTAACGAACCCGAGATACGTCAAGATGGTTATTGATCAATTACTAAATAATCCCTATACTTGTGGTCGACAAGCGCTGCTTTGACGCGATACGGTGCCGGTGCCGTCTATTCAATCGTGCCTAAATTCAATTTTGCAAATCGATCGTAAAACAGCAGCTTCAATCCCCGGCGCGAAACAAGCGGAGACGAGTCGAAACTCCGTAAAATGTAAAACACGTACGACAATTATAGGTGGAGACATTTGATGATTACATTCACAGTTAATGGAGATAGCCGTCAGTTTGACGGTGATGGCGACATGCCACTTTTGTGGTACCTGCGCGATCATGCAGGTCTGGTCGGCAC
>JAJFHI010000369.1 GCA_021775715.1 Hyphomicrobiaceae bacterium
GACGTACAAAATCGAATTGGTCGACGCGATTCCCGAAGGCGAAGATCTTAAGATTTACAAACAGGGTGAATGGCTTGACCTGTGCCGCGGTCCCCACATGGCCTCGACGGGGCAGATTGGTACGGCCTTCAAGCTGCAGTCCATTGCTGGTGCTTATTGGCGGGGTGACAGCAACAATCCAATGCTGCAGCGGATCTACGGCACGGCCTGGGCCAACGACAAAGACCTGAAAGCCTATCTGCTGCAACTTGAAGAGGCTGAAAAGCGCGACCATCGCAAGCTTGGCCGCGAAATGGATCTGTTCCACTTCCAGGAAGAGGCGCCCGGCGCCGTCTTCTGGCATGCGCACGGCTGGTCGTTGTTCCAAAAATTGATTTCGTACATGCGCCGTCGCCAGAAAGAGACCGGCTATCACGAGGTCAACTCACCCGACATGATGGACAAGCAGTTCTGGGAGCTTTCAGGTCACTGGGAAAACTACGGTGAGAACATGTTCACCACCGTTCTACCGGATGAACGCGTGTTTTGTTGCAAGCCGATGAACTGTCCCGGTCACGTGCAGATCTACAAGCACGGTCTCAAGAGCTATCGCGATCTGCCCTATAAGATTGCCGAGTTCGGCAAGGTCCATCGTTATGAGCCGTCAGGTGCGTTGCACGGAATGATGCGCGTGCGGCACTTCACGCAGGACGACGCACACATCTTCATCACCGAAGATCAGTTGATGGATGAGTGTCTTGCTATCAATGACTTGATGCTTTCGATCTACAGCGACTTTGGCTTTGACGAGATCGTCGTAAAACTCTCAACGCGGCCTGAAAAACGCGTCGGTGCTGATGAGAGCTGGGACCACGCCGAAGCGGTGATGGAAAAGGTTCTGGTAGAGATCGAGAAACAAGGTGAGGGTCGCATCAAGACGTCGATCAACCCGGGTGAAGGCGCTTTTTATGGTCCGAAGTTCGAGTATGTACTGAAAGACGCCATCGGGCGTGACTGGCAGTGCGGGACGACGCAGGTTGACTTCAACTTGGCCGAACGTCTCGGTGCGATCTACATCGACGAAAGTAGTTCCAAGAAGACACCCGTGATGATCCACCGTGCCATGTTCGGTTCGCTTGAACGCTTTACAGGCATACTCATTGAAAACTTCGCGGGACATTTTCCGCTGTGGCTTTCGCCGCTGCAAGTGGTCGTTGCGACGATCATTTCAGACGCTGACGACTACGGCCGCGAAGTTGCGGGTCTTTTGGAAGCTGCAGGCCTGTCGGTTGAGACAGATTTCCGCAATGAGAAGATCAACTACAAGGTCCGGGAGCACTCACTGGCAAAAGTCCCTGTGATGGTTGTGGTTGGTGCCCGCGAGGCGGAAGAGCGCAAAGTGTCGATCCGCCGTTTAGGCAGCAAGAACCAGACAGTGATGACCCTCGATGAAGCCATCGCCAGCCTCTCGGATGAAGCCGTGCCACCGGATGTGAAGCGCGGCCAGGAAAGTATCAAGTCGGCTGGCGGGACTAGCAAAGGCAATGGCTAGTCGCTCCGGTAAAACTGAGCTTTCCAGGTCTCAGGCAATTCACTTTGTGTCTGCAAACCGCGGCCGCCCAGCGCAACTCTCTTGCTAACGGCGGTCGCGGCACCCAACTATGTTTCGGCTGGGGACCGTTGAGACAGGATACTGAGGGGCGAATGAAATTCCCTGAACTGACTTATGCGCAGGAAACAGATCCGCCGATCAAACGGTACGTGATCCGTGCTATTGAAACGCTGGCTGGCCGCGATTACTTCGCGCCGCTTTATGAGATCTGGCGCGAAGACGTTGTGCCGTCGGGCGGACCGGTGATTGCACCGATGCTCGATCTGATCGGTGTCGATTTGCAAATATCATCTGGCGAACTGCCGGCGTTGACTGCCAATGATCCGCCACTCGTCATCGTCGCCAATCACCCCTATGGCATACTCGATGGTATAGCGGCGCTGACATTGGCGGAAAAGATCGGTCGCCCATTCAAGGTACTGATCAACAAGGACCTCATGAAGGTGCCCGAGATCCACCCGTATGCGCTGCCGGTCGATTTTGAAGAGACACGCGCGGCTCAAGTGGCCAACATCAAGATGCGCCGTGAAGCTTTGGAACTCTTGCGCGACGGCTACACCATTGTTGTGTTTCCGGCAGGCGGCGTTGCGACCGCGCGAGACGCGTTTGGCAAGGCGGAGGAGCTGCCATGGAAATCATTCACCGCGCGCATGATCCAGTCGGCGCAGTCATCCGTGCTGCCGGTTTATTTTGAAGGCCAAAACGGTTGGCTGTTCCATCTCGTCAGCCGCTTTTCGGTGACGCTGCGTTTGTCGATGCTGATCTCCGAATTTCGCCGCATCGTCGGCTCGACATTGCGCGTGCGCATCGGTGAAGCCGTTCGCTTCGAAGAGCTGAATGAAACCTGCGACCGTAAAGTCATGACGGCTGAACTTCATGATCGCGTTATGAGGTTAGCCGAAGCCCGCGACCTTGAGGTGGGCTCATCGAACTGACGTCCATACTATTTGCTGCAATTGCGATTTCATTTGCTGCAGGGCTAATGCGCGGCTTTGCCGGTGTCGGGTCCGGACTAATGATGGCGCCGTTTTTTGTCGACTTTTTTGGGCCCGTCACCACTGTCGCTATTATTGCCATCATCGAGTTCGTCGTCACGGCGCAGATGTGGCCGAGTGTCCACCGCTATATCAATTGGCGTCTGATTGCGCCGATGGCTCTAGCGGCAGCGTGCTTTATGCCACTAGGGATTTTGCTTGTAACGCGCGTTGAGCCTGATCTGATTAAGCGGGGTATTGGCGTCATGCTGATTGCGTTGACAATCCTGCTGTTAAGTGGCTGGCGTTATAAAGGCCCCAAACGGTTGCCAATTACTCTCGGAGTTGGTGCAGCCTCGGGGGTCCTCTTTACATCGACAAGCCTCGGTGGCCCTCCCGTCATCGTATATTTTCTGTCCGGCCAGGAGGGTGCTACCGAGACACGCGCGAATTTCACAGGCTATTTCGGTTTAACCTTGATTGCTGGCTTCATCGTGTTGGGCAGTCAGAGCATGATTGAGATGAGCGCTGTCAAGAAGGCGGCCATGATGCTTCCGGGCTATATCTTGGCGGGTTGGATCGGCAGCCGCATGTTCAGAAAAGCAAACGAAGAGCTTTATCGCCGTGTCGCGTTCGCCATCGTGTTCTGTGCCGGACTCTATGCGTTGTTGAGTTAGGTTGCGCTAACCACGCCCGCGGTAAGGCGCGACACCCGTGTCGGGCAGCCACAAATCATTCGGCGGAGCGCCGGTTTGCCAGAAGACATCGATCGGAATGCCGCCGCGCGGATACCAGTATCCGGCAATCCGCAGATACTGCGGTGCCAGCAGATCGACCAGCCGTTTGGCAATGGCGATCGTGCAGTCTTCATGGAAGGCACCATGATTTCGGAACGACGTCAGATAGAATTTGAGAGACTTACTCTCCACTAGCCAGTCGCCCGGAACGTAGTCAATAACCAGATGAGCGAAATCGGGCTGGCCGGTGACGGGGCAAATCGATGTAAACTCCGGCGCCGTAAAGCGCGCCAGATACTGGGTATCGGGATGCGGGTTTGGCACACGGTCCAGTTTAGCGGACTGAGGGCTGTCCGGCAGGCCGACGCCTTTGCCAAGCATTGTCGTCTTTGGTTTATCGTCCGTCATCTCAAGCCTCAGCCTTTCGCCGGACCGGAGTAAACACAGCCCTCATTGCAGCTATCGCGCGCGACTTCGATTTCCGCAAGGCCTGGCACCTGTCCGCTGAGGCGATCCCAAAGCCACATCGTGATGTGTTCCAGCGTTGGCGTTGTAAGCCCTTCGACGTCATTCAGCATTCTGTGGTCGAGCGCCCGCTGGGCGTCTTTAAGCGCGGCTTCCAGTTCATCAAAATGAAACACGACTCCTGTCGTGGCATCCGGCGTGCCCTGAACCCAGACGCGCGCACGAAACGAGTGGCCATGAATGCGCGCATTCGGATGACCCTCGGGAGCGTTAGGTAGAAAGTGGGCCGCTTCAAAGCGGAAGTCTTTGTAAATGCGCATGCGTGTTGGGGCGTCTTGAATTGGATTTAATGGGTTGAGGCCGCACAACTAGGCGATTTAGCCCGTCAACGCCAGTGGGGAGGGAAGCCGAAGCGTCGCACACGGCCCGGGCTTGGTTAGCGGATGCCCAGCGTTTTGTGGGTTTGGACCGACAACCGCCATTCCGGGTGCGCCTTGCAATAGTCAATCGTGGCGGCGGTATTTGACGCAATTTCGGGCCCGTCCATGGGTTGGAGATAGCGGTTTTTGAAATCAAGCCTGACA
>JAJFHI010000370.1 GCA_021775715.1 Hyphomicrobiaceae bacterium
GAAGTGTTCGACGAACTCGACCTTAAGCCGAATGTGATGGCAGGCACGTCGATTGGCGCGATCTTCGGTGCTGCCTATGCGTCAGGGCTATCAGCAGCGCAGATCCGCGCTCATACGGAAGAAATTCTCAGCCACCGCACGGAACTTGCCCGCCAGCTTCTGACAGTACGCACCGAACCTTTGCAGCGCGTACTCAATATCTTCCAGCTTCGCTCGGCGCTTTTTAATCCGGAAGCGCTTCTTGATCTCATTCTGCCAAGCAGAACAGCGGCCACCTTCGAAGACCTCGACATTCCCTTCCACACTGTTGCCGCAGATTACTTCACTCAAGAGGAAGTCGTATTCTCAAGCGGCAATCTGCGCCCGGCCATTGCCGCCAGCATGGCCCTCCCCGCAATTTTCAAACCCGTTGTGCTTGATGACTTTGCCCTGATGGATGGTGGCCTCGTTAATCCCCTACCATTCGATATCATCGCCAACGACGCAGATATCGTGGTTGCCATCGATGTATCCGGCGCCGGGCAACTGCCAAGCGACCGCAAACCGCCATCAGCACTTGAAGCGTTGATCGGGTCTTCGCAGATTTTCCAAAATTCCATCGTCCGTGAAAAGCTGTGCTCGCGCCAACCCGACATTTTGATCGAAGTCGATGTTGGCGCTTTCCATGTGCTCGACTTTTTCAAGACGGAAAAGATCTTTGAGGCCGCCACGCCTGCCAAGGAAATCCTCAAAGCCAAACTGTCCCGCATTCTCGGTGCAGAAACGCTGGTTGAACAAAAGCAGCTGCCTTCCGCGTAATTCTTGCAAGCAATTCCGTTCAACGGCGTGCGGCAAAAAACGTTTTCAGCAGATCACTGGCCGCATCTTCCTCAAGACCATCGTATATCTCAGGCGTGTGGTGGCAGGTTGGCTGGTTGAACACGCGTGCACCATGGACGACACCGCCGCCTTTTGGGTCGCTGGCGGCAAAATAGAGCCGGCGGATGCGTGCTAACGATATTGCCGCGGCACACATGGCGCACGGCTCCAAAGTAACGTAGAGATCACATCCCGTCAGTCGCTCATCGCGAAGTTTTTCAGCCGCCCGGCGAATCACGAGAACCTCCGCATGCGCCGTTGGGTCGCAAAGCGCGCGTGTCTCATTGCCGGCCGTGGCCAAAACAATGCCGTCAGGTCCCACAACAACGGCGCCAACCGGCACCTCGTCGCGGGCTGCGGCGGCATGGGCCTCAAGCAAAGCCAACTGCATGTGGCCGAGTGTCGTTACTGATGTCATAAAGACCCCGATTGTTTGCAGGCGCCCGGTTGGCCGGGATGAAACTGCCGAACACGAATTGAGCTAAATCTTGAAAACGCGCAAACCAACGTCAGGCCGCCGTCCCCAAGGCGGCAAACCTACCGCGAACTCCGGCCGGTACAAAGCGTCTGGTGGCGCGACACGTTCGGGGCCCGGCCGTAATACCAAGACGACGGCGGGCAGACGTGGCACGCGGGGCGAGGACGTCACAGCTGCTGAGGCGAGGAAGGCGGGCTACCGCAAAAAGCCTCGCACACCCGCGACCACTGGCAAACCTCAGCGCGGTCCACGACGCGACGACCGGCGCGATGCCAAAGACCCGCGCGATACCAAACCTTCTCGGCCAGCCGTACTGACCGAGACCATGCGCATTGCCAAGGCAATGGCGCGATCTGGTCTCTGCTCACGGCGGGAAGCCGAACGCTGGATTGAGGACGGCCGCGTCAGCCTCAATGGCGACGTTTTGGAAACACCGGCGAAAGACGTTGGTCCGGGCGATAAGGTCTTGATTGATGGACACCCGCTTCCCGCCGCCGAGCCCTCGCAGATCTGGCGCTATCACAAGCCGAAAGGTCTGCTGACCACGCATCGCAACGATCACAAGCTGACGGCCGATGGCACTCTTGCGCCCGATGACCGTCAGACGGTGTTTGAAAACCTGCCTCCGGACCTGGGGCGCGTTATTTCCGTCGGCCGCCTGGACTACAACACAGAGGGCCTACTGCTGTTGACAAACGACGGTGCACTTGCGCGCTATTTAGAACTACCCACAACCGGCTGGCTAAGACGCTACCGTGTGCGCGTCAACGGTCTGGTCACGCAGGAAAGGCTAAACACACTTTCTGACGGCGTTACGATCGACGGTGTCCGTTATGGCGCCATCTCCGCGACACTCGACAGTGCTCAAGGTGCCAACTCGTGGCTGACGGTTGCTGTTCGTGAAGGCAAAAACCGCGAAGTGCGCAAAATCATGGAACACCTCGGTCTCGCCGTGAACCGGTTGATCCGTGTGTCCTTCGGACCGTTTCAATTGCTGGACCTGAAACCCGGCCAGGTTGAACCGGTCAAGCGCAGCGCATTGCGTGAACAGCTCAGCCGACAGGTGGTCGAAGAGCTTGGCCTGATGCTGGACGACGAAGAAGAAGACGCGACAAGCGCCGACAACAAGGCGCGCCCACCGCGGCGTGTAGTGAAAAACAAGACGCCACCTCGAAAGGACGACGGCAAAAAGTCGTCGACGAAGAAAGTGCCGGCTGGCGCGGCTGCCGGGCGGGGCAAGCCGAAGCCGAGAGCTGGTGGCAAGCCCAAGCCTCGGGGCCGACCGTCGAGCACCAGGCGTGGCGGACGCGCATGAGAATAGTCGGGGGGACGTGGCGGGGCCGCGCGTTGGCAAATCCAAAATCCGACGCGATCCGGCCAACATCAGACCGTGTGCGTGAAGCGTTATTCAATATCCTGAGCCACGACGCAGATCTGAAACCGCTCGAAGGGGCGCGCGTGATTGATGTTTTTGCGGGCTCCGGCGCATTGGGTCTTGAAGCCATATCACGCGGGGCTGCATTCTGTTTGTTCGTCGAACAACGTGCAGAAGCGCGTGGACTGATCCGCACGAACATCGAAGCGTTTGGCGCACAAGGTGTCACAAAACTTTATCGCCGCGATGCCACGCAACTTGGGCCCGCCGGAACGCTTGCCCCCTTCAACTTTGCCTTCCTTGATCCCCCCTATGGCCAGGGCCTTGGCGAACAGGCGCTGACATCACTGGCAGATGGTGACTGGCTGGCGGCAGATGCCGTTGTTGTTTTCGAAGAACGTACTAGAGCTGAGATCGCCCTGCCTGATCGCTTCCACCAACACGATCATCGCACCTATGGCGATACCCAGATCACAATTGCCCGCTATCGTCCTCTGGCATCCGAGAGGACCGCATGACCGTGCAACGAGATCTATCCGAAGCAGACAAAACGCCGGTAATAGCTCCGGGTCTCAACGGCTGGGTCGAAGCCGGCTTGTTTGTGCTGTCGATCTCGATACTCAACATCGTCTACACAATGGCGTCGCAGCAAGGCGTGCATGTTCTCGTTTTCGTGACCCAGGCGATGTTCTTTGGTGCCGTTGGCATGCTGGCCTACACAGGTCTCGGGCGTGACTGGCGACAGGTCGTCATGCATCCAGCTAGCTGGGTCTTTGGCATTTCGGCCGTCGCATTGGAATCCAGCTACTTCATGTTGCTGTCGTATATGGCGCCAGCCGAAGCGACACTCACAGTACGCCTCACTGTGCCGATTTCTGTTTTCATCGGATGGCGGTTCTTCTCTCGCCGCATTGACCGGATGATGTTGCTGGGTCTTGCCATTATTGTTGCGGCCGTCGTGCCAATCTTTGATGGTCTGGCACCGGGCGCCGTGTGGCCGGCCGTGTTTTTCGGCACAATGTGCTCGCTGGTGGTTTCGATCAAAACGTTTTGCAGTGAATTCCACCCTTGGAACCGACAAGCCGAGACCATCACTGAAAAAATGCGTGTCACCGGGCTCGTCGTGCTGACGACAACCGTCGTGCTGACCATCTTTACAGCGGCAGGGGTCGGGCTCCAGGCCCTTGGTCTTCTCGGGCCAATGCCGATGCTGCCGACTGTATCGCAAGTCGCACATCCGACCGCCCTTTATCTTAGCGTTCTGCTTGGTGCACCGTTGCTCGTTGCAATGAACTACCTGACGTTTTCCTCCGTTGTAAAAATCCGCACAGAGAACTTCCTCGCAATGAGCGCATTCACACCGCTTGTCGCCTGGCTCCTGCAAATGTTGGCTGAAAAAGCAGGTTTGATTGACACAACACTAATGGGTTGGCGCCTGTTACCGCTGGCCGCTGTTGGCATCCTCGGCGTATTTATCGTAATTTCAGCGGGACGCGGACAAGGCGAGCAAGATTGAGGTAGGTTAATTCTCAAACATTCCAGTGTTTGCCATCACCTGTCACTCCGGGAACAGCCCGCTGGCCCTAGATGGCTTAATCGACGTTCAAGAGATACGCGATTGAGGAGAGAAAACGATGTTTCGCAAAAATTTGAAGGTGGCCCTAGCCACGATGACTGCCCTGTTCGCTTGGGCACCCCTTGCACACGCAGCAACCGACCCAACCGGCATCTGGCTCAACGACACCGGCCGCGGCGCCATTGAAATCAAAAAGTGCGGCAAACGGCTATGCGGTCACGTGGTCTGGGTGAAGGCTAAGAAGGATCGCAAAGGCTGTGGTGAGCAGATCATTGGCGGTGTCCGCAAGGTCGGGAAACGCACTTGGGACAAAGGCTGGATCTACAGCCCCGAGAAGGGCAAAAAATTCAGCGTTGAACTCACGACTCTGAAAAACGGCCGCCTGCAAGTGATGGGTTATGCAGGTTCAAAGTTCTTCTCCAAGACAATGATCTGGAAGCGGGCGCCAGCAGATCTTGTTCTGTGCAACAGCACGCAGATCGAAGCCAAAGCAAAAACGCAATCGAAGAAGAAAGCACCAAGCCAAGCCAAGGCCGACCGTGCACCGAAGGCAGTTGAAAAAGACGTCGCAGCCGCCACTACGGATAAGGCTGTCGACCCGGCGCCAGCAAAGCGCAATTCCAAAAAGCGGTTCAACGACGACGTTGCTGATACGTCACCAGATGACGAACTCGTCGATGATGCAAGTGAAGAAGACGTTGCCAAAGCGCAGCCTGAAGACGAGGCTGATGATGACGAAGGCGATTTCTCAAGCGGTGAGCCAAGTATTGGAGACTTCAAACTTGGTGATCTGAAGGTTGAGAAATACTTTAAACGAACCAAATCTGGCCGCTGCAATCTCGACACCCCTTGGATTAAGATCGACTTCGACTGCAATTAATCTGAACCGCCAAACACCACTTA
>JAJFHI010000038.1 GCA_021775715.1 Hyphomicrobiaceae bacterium
CAGAGAACCTTCCGTCAACGCAACCGTGCCGCCCGTGATCGGATCAACAGTCACCGTGTTGCCATCAACGACATACTGCGTCACAGACAGCGTGTCGCCATCGATGTCACTATCGTTGCCCAGCACACCGCTCGCAGCATCGACAGTCAGCGTTGTGTCTTCGTTCGTCGAGTTCGTATCCGGTGCCACCGTCGGTGCATCGTTCACACCGGTCACGGTGACCGTGATCGTCGCTGTATCCGTGCCGCCGTTGCTGTCAGAAATCGCATAGGTCAGCGTTGTGTCGCGTGTTGCACCAGCCGCCAGATCTTCGAAGTCACCGGCGGGAGCAAATGTCACGACACCAGCCGCATCGATCGAGAACGTACCGCCGTTAGACCCAGCGACACCGGTCTGTGGACTCACTGTAAGCGTGTCACCGTCAGGGTCGCTATCGACGCCGCCGTCATTATCCGTCAGCGCATTGCCGATTATAGCCGAGCCATCGTCTTCGCCGACACCATAGGTGTTATTGATCGCCGTTGGCGCATCGTTCACGCCGGATACCGTCACCGTGATTGTGGCCGTGTCCAAACCGCCGTTTCCGTCGGAGATCTCATAGGTCAGTGTTGTGTCGCGTGTTGCACCAACCGCCAGGTCTCCGAAGTCACCCCCGGGATCGAACGTCACGACACCGGCCGCATCGATCGAGAACGTGCCGCCGTTAGCTCCGGCCACGCCCGTCTGCGGTGTCACCATTAGTGTGTCGCCGTCTGGATCAGAGTCCGGCGTACCATCAGTCAACGCGTTGCCAACGACTGCTGAACTGTCGTCCTCTGTGACACCGGTAAATGTGTTATCTGTGGCGACTGGCGGTGAATTGTCGTTGTCAAGTATGGTTGTTATCACGTCGTCTTGCGTCGCGAAAATGCCTGACCCAACAGAATTGGTCAGAGCGATCTGGAAGTCCTCGTCCGCTTCGACGGTGGGGTCATCAACCGTCCCGAGAGAGATCACGACATCCGCAGGAGCTGCGGTCGGTGCGTCAAGAACCAGACTGGTATTGTCACCGATGCTAGCTGTATTAAACGAGAATTGCGTGAAACCGCCCGCACCATCACTTGTGCCAATTGTTGCACCGATACCATCATCAATCGCACCGCCGTTGAACGTAACATCAAGATAGCGGAATTCGATGTCGTTGCTGCCCTCATTCAGCACGAGCTGGAATGTGCCATCTGTTCCTGCACCAGCACCGAATGGAACAACTCCCTGCCATTGCACGATGAATTGCCGACTGCCAGGAGCGCCGATAGTTTCGACGTAAATCTCGTCGGTGGTCAAAGCTCCGCTCGGACCAACATCATCGTGGAAGGCTGCAATGACCGGCAAGCCGCCAATCGTACCACCCGATGCGAAGTCGACGTTCGTGAACGCCGAGGATCCACCGCCGAACGAGACGAAGCCGTGCGAACTCACGAACAGATCTGTATAACCCTGCCCGTAGAAGTCAAATTCGAAACCGATCGCGGCACCGGTATTGTCGTCTGTCGCAAGACCAAGCGCGGTGCCACTTCCAGCAATATCGTTAAAGTTTGCAGACGTGTTGTCTTGAGTAATCGTGTAATCGGACGGCGCCGTGTAGGTCAGTGTTGTGCCGTCGAATACGAACTCGGGTCGGCCCGCAATTGCACTGTTAACTGCTGCAACGATATCAGCATGGTCGCCGCTGACCGTATCGATATCGACCAAAGATATATCGACCGATACCGTTTCTCCTGGTGCAACTTCGCCGTTTAGCGTCAGCGTGTAACTTGCAGCTGCGCCTTCAGCCACGGACGTGTCGCCAGTGATCGACCATGACGGCGCGACAGATACGACAACTGTCGCCGTGTCGCTTTCGCTGCCAACGCCACCGTTCTCATCAGCAACAATATAATCAAATGCAACAACGCCCGCCGAGTTCGCGATCGGTTCAAACGTCAGCGTGCCATCAACATTGAGTGTGACCGTTCCTTGGCCACTTAACAGCGTGATTGGCGAACCCACCGACGCGGCTTGGCCGTCGATCTGCGTAATCGTGGCGCCACCATCAAGCACAATGTCGTTGTTGATTACCGATATTGTTATCGGCACGCCAGCGCTGGTCGTGGCCGTGTCATCGGTTGCCGTCACAGGGTCATCGACGATATCGATCGTGATTGAAAGCGTCCCAACGACACTATCCGCAGACAACACAGAAACATCGTCCTGCGGATTCGTTTCGGAAGACGTGGCGACGACGTCGACCGAATACGTCCCGACGAACCCAACCGTGGTACGAATCCTGTACTCATTTATGTCAACCGCATTTACAACGACCTCCCCTGCCGTCGGAACAACGGGAACGCCGTTGCGCTCTATTTGGAAGCCGGGCGGGATATTGCTAAACGTGTAAGCGGTGATCGTCTCGGAGCCGTCCGTATCGGTAGGTGTTGCTCCAACAATCGGCGCGAGTGCCGTCGGCACATCCACACCACCGCCAGCCGTTGTACTTAGATTAAGCGTCGGCACATCCGCGACAGCTGCAATATTGAAGAGGACTGTATCTGTTGCAGAGGTTGTTGATCCGTTTGGTTCGGTTGATTCAACCGTCAGCGAAACACCAATGTCCTGATCCGAATGGTTCGGTGTTGTCGGCTGGACGAGTGAGATGTTGGTCAAATCCCATTCATCAAGGAACGCAACATCTGTCAAATTGGTCGAGGTGAATGCGCGCGTACCGTCAGTGATCGTGTAACCGACCGGGATCATCGTAACGCTATAGCGCAACGTTTCCGAACCGTCGGCATCGCCCTGCGTACTTGTCAAATCAACAGTGTTGGTCTGCTCGTCTTCATTGGACGCCAGGCTTTGAATATTGGATGGAATGTTCGGCGCATCCGCGACACCGCGGATGTTGATTGATGCATATGTGGTCGACGAGAAGCCGTTATCGTCTGCAACAACGTAATCGAAGAATTCAACTCCGCTGAAATCAGCCGCTGGCACGTAATCGAATGAACCATCGGCATAAAGCGTCAACGTTGCGCCCGATGGCATGGTGTGACTAACCGGACTTGGCGCGCCAACTGCGTTGACCGGAATATCACCCAATCCAGGACCACGCGAATCTGTTGCCGACTGAACAGAGATCTGATCACCGTTTGGATCACTGTCGTTGAGCAGAAGACCTGTGGCTGCGGGCACCGAAAGCGTCGTGTCTTCATCGCCAACATAAAGGTCGCGAATTGCAGACGGCTGGTTGACGATCGTGCCGAAGTTAATCGCTGTGTTGGCCGTTCCGCTTGCGAACGAACCATCAAAGACCTGTACGTCGATCGACCGATCAGTCTGGTCAAACATCGCCTGAGAATTGGAGAACGTAATCGACTGAACAGCTGTCTGGTAGTCTTGTGTGCTTGCGTCACCGGTCAACGTCACTTCAAGCTGGCCAGATCCGTTGGTCACAACTGTTCCCGTCAAACCGAGGCTTGTCAAAACCGCGCTATCTATTGTGAACTGGTCACCCGGCATCGTGTTGGTCAGGATAATCGTCGCACTCGTTGCTGTGCCGCCGGCGTTGGTAATCTCAATATCACCGTCTGCAATCGCTACGGGTGTGCCGCCGCTCGTGTTGCTGAAATAGGTCGTTTGGTAACTACTACCCGTCGCACCCGAAGAGTCGTCTGCATCGAGGTCAATACCTGTTGCAAATGACGTGTTCGGGTTTGTAAATACGAGATCACCATCACCGTCATGGTTGAAGAACGCATTTGGTGTGTGCGTGCGATAGGTCATCGTCAACTGGTTTACGCTCTGCCAGTTGTAACGAACCCAACTGGATTCTTCATTGTTCTGATCCTGGGTGCCGTCCGCAAACAACGTTGTCCCGTCATTCGATGTGATCAGGTTCGTTCCCGACTGAACCGTGTAGGACGACAAATCGGAAAGTGCCGCGCCCAGGGCTTCACGCGTCGCCACAAGGCCATCTCGACCGTCGATGTCCGAAATCGTCAGTCCCACTTCACCGATGTTCGGCTGGACGGTTTGGTTTGTGCCGGACGTGAAAATTTGCCATACGATCGTTGCCGTACCCACATCCAGAACAGCACCGTTATCGGTTGGGTCGGCCGTCGCGCCGTGGCCATTGCGGACCTGCACACGGAAGTCATCAAGGAGATCGGCTGCTGCACCTGTCGCACCCTCATCGACTGCGCGCGTACCAAAGTTAACGCCAACACCCGCGTCAGAGATTCCCGTGACCGTTGCAACAACATCAACACTGACAGTGCCACCGCCATCCAACTCTACAACACCTGCATTCGCCCAAATGGCCTGAGAACCAACACCACCGACGACGTCGCCGCCGATCGTGGATTGGTTGACCAGTGTAACCGCTGGCGCAGCAGTCGTACCAAGCGTGAAGGAGTCGAGCACGCCCGTGTAATCAGCTACCTCGAAGGCCTGCGCTTCCAACTCACCACGGACCACTTCAAGATCCCAGTCGCCACCAAGATCGGCTGCACCCGTGAGATCGTCAGAAGCTGCAATGTCTGCTCCCGTCGCCTCGGCAAGGGCGTCGGTTGCCGTCGCGCCGCTTTCGCCAGCGCCGAAATTACAGCCGTAAATCAGAAGGTCAGCGTTTTCCGACAGTGCTGATTTGATGGTCGCGAGCTCATCAGCATGTTCACCAGAAATCGATTGGGCATTCAGAATGGAATTACCCAGGCTCAGCTGGCCGGAATCGCCGTGCGAGATAATATGGACCGCATCAATGTTAGTGCGACCTTCAAGTGCAGCCGCGATTTGCTCCACACCGTCCTGATCGGGCTGCAATAAAACAACTTCGACACTTGGATCAATACCTTGTAGAAGCACCTCGATATTTGCGACGCTCCCGTCAATGAACGCGATCTGTTGAGACCCGGCGCCTGGATCAATTTCTCCGAGCGCTACGACGAGAGCGGCTTCGTCCTGTACTTGTTTTGCACTCTCTTGTGATTGCGTGCCATCCGACGTTGCCACATCAGCTGCCTGTTGTTCTGCGACATCCTCTGCAGCCGTCTCGGCGGTTACTGCGGCGGCGGCGTCGAATACAATGCGCGGTTCCAATGCCAGCATAGCGCCGTCGTCGCGCAGGCGAGCACGGTCTTGTGGCGAAGCGGCGGTTTTCGCTATCTCGTCGTCTTTGCTTTCCGTTTCCACTTCCACAGATTGAGCAGTGTGCGCTTGCGCTTTGCGGCCAAGATCATGTCGCGCTTGGCGTCGTGCGCTATCGGACACCTTGTTTTTGCTGCGCTGCTTGCTCTCTGTAATTTCAACGCCGAATGTTCGCTGAAATGACTTGGCAAGAAAAAGCGCACTGCGACTTATTAAGCCACCCGTAATACCGTTCGTTTTGCGACCTAGTTCAGTCGCAAACGATCGATCTTTACTTTGTTGTTCGCGCGCATTTTTTTGACGTGAATCACGGAGCATCGTGTTGGCCCTACAATTAGGAAAATGGAAACTACTCTTTCATTTTCTGTTTGCAGGCATTTCTAAATAATTATTATTGGGCACCAAAATGAGACAAAAATTATAATTTAATTACTCGTAGATGACCCAATTAGAGAAAATTCTAATAAAATTCATAATGTTAGAAAGCTTTTTCTATCATAAAACTTTATGCTTTTGTTTTTCAGAAAAACAATTATCTGGCTGATATTTTTATAGAAATTCACGAAAGCAACGTGAATTTATTGCACCCAAGAAAAATAAAACGAATGTGATTCGCCGGTCGTTAATTGAAATTAATACAAAATCATCTCGAATTTCTATAAAAACCGGCTTTGGCGTAGACAAGAAAGCGCCATGGACCACGCGTTTTTGCAGTGAGTGGCCAGCAGGTAGCCAAAACTAAATTTATTCCAGATGCAGAAGTATTAATTCCACTTTTATTCCAGCGCACAACAGCCGTGCGCGTAACGCGAAATGAAGTCGCGCTTCCATCCATTCCGGTGACACGTATTTCATCGTCCACCTTTAAGTCGCCGACGAAGCTGAAATGGGTATCCCGGTGAGCGGCGAAGACGCTTGTGCCTGGTGCTCCAGGTTGTGCAGTGTTTGGCACGTGTCCAGGACCAAACGCCAGCGCCTGACCGCTTGCCCCTGCCAGCACGACAGCTGTGGCGCCAAGGCGCGGCACCTCCACGCGAGCGACCGGCCAAGTGTCCGCCCAGCTCCAAGGTTTCACGGGATGGCCTCGAGCCACCGTTTTAGCAAACGCCCGGTGTAGTAGTACCTGCGCTACTTGCGCTTTGACGTGGATGTAGGCTCCCTGCCCGACAAGCACCACCCCCATCAATGCAAATAGGAGGGCGGCCACAGCCGCGAGGGATCGCAACCATGGCCGGAAGGCCGTCCAGGCGTTTGATTGCCTGACCGACCCCAGTACCGGCACTCGAATAGGGGGGACAATTGAGCGCCGGAAGCCTTTAAGAAGCGGCATCACGTCAGTTGACCTCTCCCACCTGGGAACGACCAACACCACATGCCGATCAGCGAAGCCAAGGTCAACGCCAGCAGACCAAAGAGCAACCGCAACTCAGCATCCGTTGCCGTCGCGGGAAGCGTCACCTGCGTCACGGTCTGCTTATGACCAGCCACAATCTTCACAGGTTCTGCCGCTGTCGTGACCCTGGAAAAACGCACATCCTTGAACGCGGCCTTGGTAACGCGCGCATTGCCTGCCGATGCGGCCTTATTCACGCCCGAACGCTGAAGCGGGGTCGATGGCACAGAGCTGGCAGATGGTCGATCACCGGAATCCGCACGTTCCGCTGGACGCGCTCCGGAACCGAAGACTTTGTCAAAGTCCCAACCTTCCGGAAGGTTCAACGGAACATCTGCGCGAGTTAGTTGAGCCTCCGCTGGACGGCTTGGCGTCTTGTCGATGGCAACGAGACTTGTCAACCGGCTGACCAAATGATGCTCAAGAGCCAGAGCCAGGATTGTTGCTTCGGCTTTATCACGCTGAGCTGGCTGCATAATCTTTGCAACTTCTGCGTCGGTGATCTTACGCCGTGCCCACAACTTGGACACGCCCTTACCAGCAAGTGCCTTATCGAGCGTCAATGTCACAGACCACGGGTTAGGACCAATCGACCCGCTGATCTTGAGATTACCATTGGCATCATTGAGCCGGGCTGCAACCACAAGCGGCTCACCATAGTAGAGGTCAGGCAGCAACCCTGGTGTGACGTCGGCGTTGGCGTCTTCAAACACCGCTCTGAGATTTGTCACTGCCGGCATTTCTAGTTTCTCAAACAGCGCCGACATCTGGGTCGCAACCTGTGCTTCTGAACCAATGTGCGTGAATGTACCCCGGCCAAGTTCCGCTGCACGCCGCATGAGAAACGAGTTTGGTGCCGAGCCAATGCCAACCATAAAGATACGGCTCTTGCCGCGCTTGGCCGTTAGGGTTTGAAAGAGTTGCTCTTCGTTGCCGATCGCACCGTCTGTCAGAAAAATGACCTGGCGCAATCTATCGCCGCCACCCTGGTCGCTCATCGCATCAGCTGACACCTGCTCGGTCAATGCAGCCTGCAACGGCGGCACCATCATCGTGCCGCCACTCGCCTCAAGGCCGGCAACAAAGCTTTTGGCACTTGCGATGTTTCCGGCATTCGCTCGGATAAGCCCGTTGCTCAACATCTGGTAGTCAGAACTAAAACGAATGATGTTGAACCGGTCTTCCGGTTGCAGTCGCGTTAGCGCCGACTGCAAGGCGTTGCGGGCCTGCACGATTGACTGTCCACCCATCGAGCCTGACGTGTCGATGACAAACGTCACATCGCGCGCCATTCGCGGAGGCATCTGACTTGCGTCGAGCTTCGGCGGCGTCACGAAGGCAAGCACATAGTCGGCATCACCGACGCGCTCACGAAACAGTCCAACAGCCGGCGCAAGGCCCGCCTTTGCCTGCCATGTCAACTCAAAGTCACGGTTGGCTGGCACTGCCCCGTCGTCAAGCTTGAGTTTGGCCGAATTGCCATCCTCTTCGTCGACCTCCAGTTTTATCTTATGGTGGTTACTGATGACATCTCCCAGCGCAAACCCAGCATTAAGCGCGACACTCAACGTCACAGGATTGACCGGCGGATGCTTTGCAGGATCTAGAACCGGAGCTGTAATCTTATCGCGGTCGGGAACTGGATCAGACACCTGACCCCAGCCATGCCCGTTCGCGTCAAAATCAACCACTTGCACGATGGGTTTCGGGTTGAACCGCGGCGCGACAACCAACGGCACGCGCAGCGAAAACTTATCGGCAGAACGATCAACCGTCTGCTGGTACTCAAGCTGCAATACAACCGTTTCACCCGGGCCGATGTTCGCGACGTTGTGCGTGAAGATGTTTGGACGCTGCTGTTCGATAAGCGCTGCCTTCTGGCCGTTGGCCTTGGCACGCTCATAGATCACACGCGCCTCTTTGCGCTCTTTGATCTCACCAACGATAACGCGCTTTCCAACAATCATACGCAGCGTATCGACAGCACTTTTTTCCGGCAGCGGAAACACATAAACGGCTTCAACCCAGCCGTCGGTCGGATTGACAAACTGTTGCGTCAACGTCGTCCGCACAAATGGACCGGTAACGGTAAGTTTGAAATCGCTACCAAGTCGAGGCGCTTCAACAAACCGGCCGGGTTCGTCCGTTTTAAATAGCAGTGTTCCGGTTTTGGCGTCGTTCGGTTTCGTGACGCCGCCACCGGGTTGTGCCACCTGGACGTCAGCCGCAATCGCGCTGCGGGGGAGGCCAATAACGGATACTGCTCCCAGAACGGAGACAACAGCTACCGTCGCACCAACAGCAATCGCGCCTCGCGCGACGGCTCTTCCGGTCGCAGCAATGGCTCCCGCGGCGCGGCTCATTGGATTTAACCAAGAAAAATTATGCTCAGAGATGATCGTTTCACGAAGATCACCCGGCGCTGATAAACAATGAAATAAGTTGGCACGTGTCATGCTGAATTTCCCTTGTCACATTGCCGGCTTTTAAAAAATCTTGCCGGTCCAACTGTTTTCGGTCGGATTTTCAGCGATGTAGAGCGTCAATGATGATCAATAACTGGACCAAACCGGCACAAAGCTGGACCTTTGCCATTTCGTCGGCGGATTTGTACGGGTAAGTCCGCATTCAAGGGGAAGCACTGCGCGAGGACAAGCAATGTCGATACAGACGGACTCACGACTGTCAGCGGGCGAAAGCTCGGCGGTCTCTCAACGTGTGCGTGAAGAATTGGCCAGGCGGCGAATTACGCGCCAGCAGCTCGCTGTCGATGCCAAGATCAGCTTGTCCACGTTGGAAAAAGCACTGTCAGGCAAACGGCCGTTTACGCTGACAACAACGGTGCGTCTGGAAGAAGCCCTTGGCATTGCATTGCGCGAATTCAGAGTGCCGACAACCGATGCCCCGGCAGCAGCCGACACCCACAACGGACTGGCGCCCGAAGGCCTTGGCTCATATGCGCGCCCTGCTGTTAAGTGGATTGAGGGCGACTACCTAACATTGCGTCCCTCATTTGGTGACGCAGATGCGGTTTACGCCTATCGCACCGAAATCGCCTGGGACTCCGAAGCATCCTGCCTTGGATTTCGCGAGGCCGACCGAATTGACTCCGACTTCACACAGTGGGGCGAGGTCTCAATCCCGCACCAATCAGGCCACATCTACCTTGTTACCAACCGGCACGGACAATACCGGCTAATCGTCGTCGCTCGCCCGACGATTACAGGCGAAATGCACGGCATTCTGACAACACTACAAGCGGGACGTGGTGCACAGCTGACGCCAGTCGCAACGCCCATATGCTTTGTACCCATGCCAAAGGACAAATCGGTAAAGTTTGGTCGCCTGACGATTTCCGATGGTGGCTTTGACGCCTACAAGGCTTTGCTGGAGAGCACGTTGGAAGACTCATACGTCCGCTTTCTTGCACTCTAGAATTGGTCAAGTTGAAATGGAAGCAGACACCAAACAACAGCGTAAAGCGCGGTCGTAGTCTGAAAGCGATTCCACCTCGATGGAGGTTTACTCAGCTGGCGCAGGTGTTGGTTCGCGCTTGGCAGGATACACCCAGCGATAAGCGCCACCGACCACACGGCCGATATCATCGCCGATCCCAATCAACGACGGCACCAGGACGAGGACCAGAATCGTCGCCGCGGCAAGACCGAATACCAGGGTGACCGCCATCGGGATCAGGAATTGTGCCTGACGGCTGGTTTCAAACAACAACGGCGTCAATCCACCGATGGTGGTCAGAGAGGTCAGCAACACCGCCCGGAAGCGGTCGCGCGCGCCTCCAATTGTTGCTTCCTCCAGCGTGTCGCCAAATTCAAGCCGCTCGCGTATTCGGCTGACAAGCACGATGGAATCGTTGACGAGAATGCCGGACAGCCCAAGCAGACCGATCATCGAAATGATCGTAAACGGATAACCCGTCAGCCAATGGCCGATCACGGCACCTACGAAGCCAAACGGAATGATCGACATCACCGCGAATGGTTTCCAATAACTGCCAAACACCCAGCCAAGTGTGATGTAGATCAAGCCAAGCGCCAACAATGCCCCCGCCTTCAAATCTCTGAACGATTCCGAGCGTTCCTCCTCGCGGCCCTTGAAGGAATACGACACACCGTATTTCGAAACGAGACCTGGCATGATCTCTTTTGCCAAACGTTCCAGAACCTCCTCCGACTTCGTAATCTCGGTATCGATGTTTCCCGTCACCGAGACTGCGCGCACACCATCGCGACGCTGCACGATCGAAAAGCTGCGGCGCTCTTTTAGTGTCACGACTTCAGACAGCGGCACACGATCGCCATTTGGCGTCACCAAATAGAGACGCTCAAGATCACCACGTCCACCAAGCTCCTGCTGACGCTTCACACGAACGGTAATCTCTTCCTCGTCACGCGCAAACCGCCGCGCGATCGAACCTTCAAAGGCATTTCGCACCTGTTGGCCAACACTTGATCCCGTAAAGCCAAGCGCTGTCCCCTTCGGCGTCAACTCGAAAACATACTCCTGCTTGCCATAGGGCAGATCGTCATCAATTGCGCTGACACCTGGAAATCCGGTCAGCGCCACCTTCAATTCTTCAGCCGCATCTTTCAGTACTTCAATCGGTGCTTCCTGCAGGCGGACATCCACATCACGACCCGGCGGGCCACCGCGACGTTGGGTAATTGCGATGCGCTCCAGACTTGGGATCTTCGGCAACGCCTTGCGCCATGCGTTGATTATACGTTTTGTCGAGATCGTCCGCTGCTCACTTGGCGACAGCTGGACGTCGATCTGCGCAAGATTATCGCCCTGTGCGCGGCTCGCCTTGCCCAACAAACCAAAAGTCGCCTGCACCAACTGCTGATCTTTCTGCGGTCGCATAACCGGTCCAGCACTATCCACAAACGGGCCACCGCCCTTTTCACCGGAAATCAACCGACGCTCAGCCTCATAGAGCGATCGCTCGACAAGCGCGACGGCGGTACGCTGGTCATCGCGCGGTGTCCCGGCGCCGAAAATAATTGATGCCGTAAGGTTTTCTGATTCCGGTGACGGGAAGAAAACAAAACCGACACGGCCACCTGCAATCATCCCGACAGACAGAATAAATCCACCCAAAAGGACAGCAAGAGTTGTGTACCGCCAATGGAAACTCAAGGTTACGAAGCGGCTAAAGGCACCATCGCGAAACGCGTTAAAGCGACGGTCAAAGCCCGAGCGGAGCTTGGATGGCTTGCGCCGTTTGGCACCGCCATGACGCAAGTGGCCCGGCAAAATAAGAAAACACTCAATCAGACTTGCAATCAGAACGGCCATCACAACCAGTGGGATCGCAATCATGATATCGCCAATGCGCCCGCCGATGAAAAAGATCGGCATGAAGGCTGCCATCGTCGTAATTGATGCCGCTGTAACAGGCGGCAGCATCGTCATGGCACCGCGTTCGGCA
>JAJFHI010000371.1 GCA_021775715.1 Hyphomicrobiaceae bacterium
GGAACCATGAAGCGTAACAGCGTTTTGCTCACGCGCCATGTCCTCACCACAGATCCAAACGCCAGTCATATAATCGTACTTTTCAAGCGCTCCTGAAACCTTACGACCCCAACCACGTGGGCCTGGGACGATGAATGCTGATAGGAACGGAAGCCCAAGAGGTAGAACTTCAAGATTGTACCCACCAACGAATCCACGGCTTGGATTATTGTGAGACTCGTCCGCAACAATACCTGCGACTTGAGTGCCACGGTGCATATGAACGCGCTCTGGCATTACCGAGAAAACGCCAGCTGTCATGTGCGTCATGTAGTTCTTGCCAACTTGACCGGAAGAGTTGGCCAAACCGTCTTTGTACATGCTGGAAGCCGAGTTCAGCAGAAGACGCGGTGACTCGACTGAGTTACCGGCAACAAGTACTGCACGGGCTTTCTGCTTTTGCTGATTGCCGTCTTTATCAGCATAAATAACGCCGGTGACTTTACCGGTTTTGTCATGCTCAATCTGAAGAACCATGGAATCCGTGCGGATCTCACAATTTCCAGTTTCGACAGCCTGTGGCAGATCGGTATAAAGTGTTGACCACTTCGCACCGGTCTTGCAGCCCTGCATACAGAAACCAATCTGCTGACAAGCCGGACGACCGTTACGATCGACTGAGTTGATGGCCATTGGTCCGGAAGCGATTTCGGACATACCGTTACGGCGTGCGCCTTCGGCAAGGCAACGGAAATCGTTGTTCCACGGCAGGTGCGGCATTCCAGTGGTTTTACCGGTGACGCCCATCCTGTCCTCAGCCCTTGCATAATAAGGCTCCAACTCCTTGAGCGTAATCGGCCAGTCAAGAATGTTGGCACCTGGCAAGGAACCGTTTGTCGTCTTCATCTTGAACTCGAAGTCCTGATAACGAAGAGCGACACCAGCCCAGTGCACGGTTGAGCCGCCAAGGCCCTTCACGATCCACGTCGGCAGGCCGGGATGGTTTTGCGCACCGTGCCAGCCACCAGCTGATTTGCGTTTATCGAGCCATGAGATTTTCGAGAACATTGCCCATTCGTCGTTCTCGATGTCGTCCATCGAAAACCTTTTGCCTGCTTCTAGGACAACGCTCTTAATACCTTTTTGGGCTAGTTCGTTAGCCATAGTACCGCCACCGGCACCAGAACCGACAATAACGACGACCGAGTCGTCGGTTTTATCAAATGTTTTTCCAGCCATATCGCGTTAGCCTTTCTTCGATGCAGCAATGCGTGCCGCAAGATCTGGACCCTGAGGCAACCAAGTGGCGTCACTGAAGCCACGGTCAATGTATCCACCCTGTTCCCAAGACGAGCCTTGGTAACCGAACTTCGGCCATAGAGCCTGGTTGTTATAGATCCCGAAAAGAAGACCACCCCGTACCTTCTGGAAGAAGTCCGTGGTTTCGATTGTCCGCAGCAAAGCTTCGCGCGCAGCCGCCGATTTGATCCCTAAGTAGTTGGAACCATGCAGTTTTTTCGCGCGGTCCTCGAGATCTGTCAAGCCGCCAGTTACTAGGTCACCGTCGGCACCACCTTTATTGGCGCCGTCAACGATCCCGTTAACAACGTCTTGATAGGGCTTATCGTCGTCAAGGAAGCCGTCATGCGGATAGATGTCTTTGGCCATCCGCAAAAGCGTTGCCTTCTGGTCGTCAGAGATCGCAGTTGCGGCGTGAGCTGGTGTCACCAATGCCGAACCAGCGCCGAGCGCAAAGGCAAGGCCCAAAGCACCCAGACCCGTTGAGGCCAGAAGCTGACGGCGGGATGCCACGATGGGCCCCACCTTCACTCCAGGCACAAGGGAGATATCGTAGATCATGTGATTTAAATTCCTTTCCCCATAGACTTGCACAGCTTTCATTTTTGAAGCTGCATCTTAGCAATGAGCCGCAAGACCTGTGCCAAAAAGAAGCAAAAGCTATCGATTTCGCCAGACCGTTGTCTCAGAACAGAAATAGCCTATGGGCTTTGACAGGCCCTGACAATGCAAGTTTGTCGCACCCTACGTTTCACAAGAGATTTTTCTATCTCGCTTCCCGGACTCGAAAAATAATGCATTTCCATCTGACCAAGAGAACAATTAAAGATTGCACTCAGAACAGAACGCACACTGTCATAGTTGTATTCCGATTAGAGCTTTTACGCGACAAACCGAAGCATTTGTGCGACAGCTGTGACAGGAAGATGATGTCCTCATCAACATAGCGCGAAAGATCGCTGTGAGAGGGTTTTGTCGACAGGAAACGCCTGGGAGCGACTGAATTTTCGGTCATTCCAGAAAATTGCAATACGTCAGGCCGCCGGCGCCATATTGTTCCTGGTGGTGAAGCTCTTGCATATTGATGTGGTGGCAACGGTATGAACGATCGAAATTTTGCCCAAAGCCCACTGCGGTCCCAATCGCAGCACGAAACCAATATTGTTCGATCCTCGTGGGATCGCTGCGCCACGGAATACGGCCTGCGCAAGAATTTTACTCGGCCTATTTTGCTGGTGCCGCCTGAAAGCGTCGAACAAGCACTCGCGCCGATGGAAGAAATCATCGCAGAAACGGCGCCTATCGTTCACAAAGTTCGCGATACCGCTCGCAACGCAAACTACTGCGTTCTGCTATGTGATAGCAGCGGTACGGTTGTTAAGGGCTACGCCGACTCATCAGCATCGCGAGAGCTCGCCGAAATCGGACTTCGCCAAGGCGCGCATTGGAGCGAAGATGTTGTCGGCACCAACGGAATAGGCACGAGCATTGTCGCACGTCACGCAATTAGCATATGCGGTCGCCACCACTACAACCAAACGCTGCACGGCTACAATTGCTGTGCGGCACCGTTTTTCGCACCAGATGGAACAGTCCTCGGTGTGTTGGACGTTTCTGGGCGTGCGGAACTTGCGAGCTCGGAGCACGTTTTTGCCGAGCACTTCGTTCGCGGTGCCGCAGCCGACATCAGCTGCTTGCTGTTTCGCAAATGGCATAGCAATGACCGCATCGTCGCGTTGTCGAACGACCCACTGGGATTGGAATTCGCGCCACGCGCAATGATCGCAGCAAACGACCAGGGTCAAATAATTGGTGCAACCCGCGATGCCTTGGCGCTGCTCGGCGTTGCTGAATTGGTCGACCTCGAACACAAAACCGTGGATGAGCTTTGGGATGTTTCAATCGATGACCTCAGGCCAATGGCGACCAACCATGTGCGGCTTACAACCGCGAAAACCGGCATCGACGCCTACGCGCTAACATTTTTGCCGCCGACGCCGAAACGTCTATCAACCCGGCCCAAAGTTTATGCCTCCGCACCGAGCAAAGCGCCTACCGCAAAAACTTTACACGTCGCCAAATCCAAGACAGCGCCTGCCAGCATATCTCTCGATGCGATCGCCGGCAGTGATGCGCGCATGAAGTGGTGTATCGATCTCAGCCGCAAGTTGAACAACAGCGATATTCCAATTCTGCTGCTTGGCGAAACCGGCGTTGGCAAAGACAGTTTTGCGCGCGCCTTTCACGAAGAAAGCATGCGGCACGACAAACCTTATACCGCGGTCAACTGCGCCGCCATTCCCGAAACGCTGCTGGCCAGCGAGTTGTTCGGTTACGCGCCAGGCACTTTTACCGGTGGTTTGAAATCAGGCCGCGTCGGCAAGATCGCAGCAAGCAACGGTGGCACCTTGTTCCTCGATGAAATTGGCGACATGCCAGTTGACCTGCAAGCGCATTTGCTGAGGGTGTTGGAAGAACGAGAAGTCACACCGTTAGGCGCCAAGGAACCCGTATCGGTCGATGTCCGCATTATCTGCGCCACCCACCAAAGGCTTCCTGAGCAGATCGCAAATGGCCTATTCCGGAAAGACCTTTATTACCGCATTAAAGGAGCGCAACTGACGTTGTCGCCCTTGCGCGAGCGCACAGACATTGACAACATCATCGAAACCATTGTTGCCGACGAACGTGGCGATGGGGCCGAGGTTACCATTTCCGATGAAGTTATGGAGATCTTCCGTAGCTATGCGTGGCCCGGCAACATTCGCGAACTCAAGAGCGTGCTGCGTTTGATACTGTCGGTGAATGACGACGATGTCATCACGCGCCATATGCTTCCCGAAGAGCTGATGGAAGACGCCTTCGGAATATCGGCGCAAACAACGGCATCGCAGCCGGTTGGCGCGCTATCTACAATAACGAAGAAATCGGCAAGTGCGACATTGGGCGATGCGCAGGGCGATGCCGAAAAGGCGCGCATTCTCCAGGCGCTGGATGTCAATAAGTGGTGCGTGACTCGGGCGGCCAAGGAACTCGCCATCAGCCGGGCGACGCTTCATCGCAAAATTCGTAAATACGAAATCATTTCGCCGAACGAGCGCGAGAGTTAAGCGTTTCTGCTCGCCAACCACGCCTCACGATAGCGCTGCAGGTAGGCATCAAATGCCGTGATGTTGGGCAACACACCGGGCTGGCGTGCCCCGGCGAGTTCAGCAACCGTTGTGTGCTTGTCAGCAACTACACTTCGCGCCACCGACGAACGGCGATAGAACTCATTTGTTGCGGCAATACTTGTTGCGATATCGACGTCCCACAATATAGCAGCGTGCCCCAACACAGCGACAGCTGGCCGACCATCTGGTGTTTCCGTCAACCGCCAACGTTGTGCCGTTCCGGCAAGTTTGCGACCGTCGACGACAACATTGTAGGCGCCATCACAAAATGCACCTTCGACGCTCGATAGATATGCATCGATAGCAAGATCCTCCCTCAAGTAATTGAGGATGGGCTGGCAGAAGCTCTCGTAAGTTTCGCGAATGGATAGGTCTTTGGTGCGCGGAATGCAAAAGGCAAACGAGACGTTGACCATCGATGGGCTTTGCGGTGTCACATCACCACCTGTGTGGCGGACAAAAACCGGCCACTGCTTCTCGCCCATTTGCTGTTGTGCTTTTTCGAAGTCGGCTTCATGTGTTGCGGAAAACGGAACGATCAAAGCCTGGTCTGTTGTCCAGACTTCACTCAGCCAGCCGTGCCCCGCCTTGGCAACCGTCGTCAGCAGTTCTTTTTCACGCGCGAGCGCCGTTGCAAACGGCAGATGCAGAACACCTCGAGACTGTTGGGTTGCTGGAGAGGTCGTCATTACCGGTCCTCGGAAAGAGACAACACAATGCCATCTATTTAAACGGCAATGCCGCAAATCCCACCTTTTGAAACAAAAAGCGGACCCTGCGGCATCTTTATTTGCGTAGCCCAGCTGCAAACGGCCGGGTCATCTGAATCGCCTAGGCGACAGAAAAGTTTTCGATGTTCTGACACAGGTCTGTCAGAAAGTCTGCGGCAGGCGCACCGTTGACAGCGCGGTGGTCAAATGTCAGCGAAAGTCCCATGACCGGACGCAGTTCGATTTGGCCTTCGACATTCCACGGACGCGGGTTCGCTTCGCCAATGCCAAGGATGGCAAGCTGTGGAGCATTGATGATCGGCGTGAAGAAACGCACGCGCGAACGGCCAATGTTGGAAATGGTGAAGGTACCGGACGTCATCTCTTTAACGTTCAGTTTGTTGGCCAGCGCACGGTCGACAACATCTCGGCGGGCCGCAACGCGTTCCACGAGGCTCATGTTCCCGGCGTCGATGATGGTCGGCGCCACAAGCAAGTCACCTGGCAGGCCAACAGCAACAGCCATGTTGATGGAAGCACTATGAGTGATCTTCTTATCGACCAGCGTGCCATTAAGTCCCGGAAACTTGCGCAAAGAGTTGATGATCGCGTCGATCAGTAGATCTTCAAATGATGCCTTCGTACCTTGACCGGCAAGGATGTCTTTTGTCGCCAGAAGGCTGGTGACATCTGCTTCACCGTGGTGGGTTAACTGCGCGGCTGTTTGCAGGCTTTCCACCATCTTGCCGGCGATCATTGCCTTCATTCCGGACAGCGGGACAACCTTATCGCCACTATTTTCTTCTGACATTTCACGTCTCATGAGCTGGGCGATAAACAACACAACCCGGATTGATCCAATCCGAGTTGTGTTGTTTATCGCGGTGTCTGAATTTTGCGATCTGCCCGGGACCGGTGAGCCAAGCTCCCCTGCCCCGGGGCAGAATTCATTAAGCGAACTCTTACGCGAACAAGTCTTATGCGATCGTACCGATTTTGCCGCCCTTGGCGACAACCGACTCGGCTGCTTTCTCAATCGCGATTGTTCCCGCGGCCGGTGCGGCGATCTCGTGCTGCACCTTCTCAACCATAATTTCAGCGACGAGCTGACCTTCGGTGACAACGGCACCGTCGGAAACCAGCCAGGTCGTGATCACAGCTTCGGAGTCTTCTTCCCAAAGATCAGTTGGGATCGTCAAATCAGCGGCCATTAAAGAGGTCCTTTCTTCTTCTCGGCTAGGCAATCTTTTCGTATGCCGCCACAATCTTATCTGGATTAGGCAAGCAATGCTGTTCCATCACCCGAGCAAACGGGATTGGAACATCAGGGTAGGCCACGCGCTGTGGTGAGGCTTTCAAAACGGAGACATCGCGCTCTGCGATAGAGGCGATGATTTCTCCCGTCAAGCCGTAGCTTTGATAGTCTTCGTCTACGACGATCAACTTGCCTGTTTTTGCAACGGAGTTGAACACGGTGTCGCGATCAAGTGGTACCAAAGTTCTAAGGTCGACGACTTCTGCACTCACACCTTTTTCCGCCAGTTTGTCGGCAGCTTTCAGTGCGTTGTGTACGCCCATAGCACAGCCCACGAGTGTCACATCGGTGCCCTGGCGAACAATCGCCGCTTCACCGAACGGGATCTCGTAAGTGTCTTCAGGTGTGTGAACGTTGGCCAGAGGCTCTGTGCCAAGCCAACCCATGCCCTGGAGACCTTTATGGTACATGTAGATAACGGGGTTATCGTCGCGGATCGCCGTCGTCATCAGGCCTTTGGCGTCGTATGCGTTGGATGGGCAAACGACCTTCATGCCTGGCAAGTGCGCGAACGTGCCGTAGAGGCACTGCGAGTGCTGACCGGCGTCGGAGTAACCGCCACCTGTCGAGGTCATCAAAACAACCGGAACTTTAACTTCACCACCGGAGAAGTAGCAGTTCTTAGCCATCGAGTTGTAGATTGCATCAAAGCAGACGCCGAAGAAGTCGACGAACATCAGTTCGACGATTGGGCGCATGCCGTCGGAGGCAGCGCCAACGGCAGCCCCCATAAATGCAGTTTCAGAGATCGGCGTGTCGCGAACGCGCTGTTTACCAAACTCTTCCAACAGACCGCGCGTGTTACCAAAAACGCCGCCAAGTTTGGCGATGTCTTCGCCCATAACGAAGACTGTTGGATCGGTGCGCATTTCCTGTGCGGTTGCTTCAGCCATCGCGCGAGCGATGGTGAGCTTACGTTCGTTGCTTGTTGCAACTGCCGCTGCTTCAGAAGCCATTGAGACTTTCTCCCTTAGACTAGAGTATTTGTATCATTGATGTTGTTGAGCGTTTTCCGCTCCGTTCGATAAGAACGGCTTAGGCAAACACCTTTTCAAATGCTTCTTCCGGAGCTGGATCAGCACTCTCGCGAGCAAACTTGATAGCATCGTCAACTTTCTTGCGGGCGCGGCCAGCGATGGCTTCGTCCTCCGAAGTCGTCAGACCGTGCTCGGTTGCAAGGCGGTTACGCATTGTCGGGATCGGATCGACGGCTTTAAGCGAATCGAGTTCACCAGCGGGGCGATACCCTTCCGCGTCACCCATAAAGTGACCAGCAAGGCGTGATGTTTCGATCTCAATCAGCGTTGGACCTTCGCCGCGGCGCGCGCGAGCGATAGCTTCACCTGCAACATCGAAGATTGCGATTGGATCGTTACCTGGGATCATGTGACCAGGCATACCGTAGCCTACGGCACGAAGAGAGTTATCGCCGACAGCTGTCGATTCTGCTTTGGCAACAGAAATGCCCCAAGCGTTATCTTCGATGACGAAGATTACTGGAACTTTCCAGACCGATGCAAGGTTCAAGGCTTCGTGGAACGCGCCCTGGTTGGCTGCGCCTTCACCCATGTAGGCAACAGCAACGCCTTCTTTGCCCTGCATTTTGCGCGACAGAGCCGCACCAACAGCTGGACCAAGGCCCTGAGCGATGATTCCTGAGCATGCAAAGTTTACGGCGGGATCGAAGATGTGCATGTGACCGCCACGGCCACCGCTTAGGCCGGTCTTCTTGCCGAAGATTTCAGCGGTCATCTTGTTGAGGTCGACGCCCTTGGCGATCGCCTGGTGATGCGGACGGTGCGTTGCTGTCACGATGTCTTCTGGTGTCAGGTGCGCACAAATGCCAACGGCAGTTGGTTCCTGACCGTTCGACAAGTGCATCTCACCCGGGATCGGGCCATTTGCCATGTTGAACACCGGCGTTTTGCCTTCGAGATAGATCTGTTCGATCTGTTCCTCGAAATAACGGCTGATGAGCATGTGCTCATACATCCACAATTTTTGTTCGTATGTCGGAAGCAAGGCGGACCCCCCTTATGGTTTCTGGTTTGGTGATTTATTGGACTGTCTCATGCCACACAGTCGATCGTAAGGACCAGCATTTTCATATGCGAAGATCCCACGCATGCAACTGATTTGGTTGGCTATAACACACGCACCGTTTATGCCAAGCCTAGCCTCAAGGCTAAAGCGTTGATTGACGAACATTTTTCGGCCCGGATCTTCAAAAACCGCCGCAACATAGCCATCGATCTGTCGCAAGCTTGAGACAGTCGGCGCAGGCGCAAATCTCCATTTTCAATTCGCCGTTAACAACATATTTGGCAAGATTACCGCACACGGCGTGGATAACCGCATTTTAGATCACATCCCTATGTATGTTGCTTGAAACATCCAGCCTACTATGAGATAGGTAGAAAAAAGAATTTTCCAGCGCACACTGGAAAAACGGAAACGCACAGAACAAGGATGACTTTGATGGTCAGGAATTTTGCTTCAGCGCTCATGGTCGTGTTGGCAGGCGCCCTGCTTACATCCGGAGTGATGTTTACTACGCCTGCAGCAGCAGACGATACCTGGGACAGCATTCGCGGAGATTTCTTCGGCGATCGTGAGATCCTCGATGGCAAAGACATGCTCGCAATCGAGGCACCCGAAAAGGCAGAAGACGCGTCTATCGTGCCAGTCGAACTCTTCTTGTTTTCGCGCATTGCTGGCAACGTCAAGAAAATGACCGTGCTGATAGACAACAACCCAGCACCTCTGGTCACAGCGATGACTTTTGGCGAAGCGGCCGGCAAAAGTTCGCGCAAGATCGCAACGCGCGTGCGCTTCAATTCATTCTCGTTTATCCGCGCCATCATCGAAACAGATGACGGCAAACTCTACATGACATCCAAGTTCGTTATGGCTGCTGGGGGTTGCTCATCATCCGGCGTGAAAGACTTCGAGACAGCCAACAATAACATCGGTCAGATCCGCATCAAGCGCATCCCAGATCCTTTTGCCAAGCCAAACCAGACGGCGACAACAGGTGAAGCCATGGTGATGATACGCCATCCGAACTATTCCGGCATGCAGATGGATCCCAAAAACGGCGAATTCGTTCCAGCACACTTTGTCAACGAAGTCGTGGTCAAACGTGGCGACGAACTTGTTTTCTCAGCAGAGACCGGCATCTCACTGTCGACCAACCCAAACATTCGCTTCACATATTCTCCAGGTGCGGGCGAGCCGATTGAAGTGACAGCGAAAGACTCCGAAGGTGGAAACTTCAAACGCGTTTTGGGCAAGAAAGTTGTTAGCATTCAGAACTAAGTTCAAATTTGCACAACTGTAACTGAGGGTGACAACACTCTCCGCGCGCACGACAGAAAACGCCCAGCTTCTTGACGGCCTGCTCGGACATGAGCCGGCCGTCTTATTTTTTTCTGGCACGTGCCCATTAACCGTGCCGAAAATCATTTTAGCGATTAAGTCTTCCTCGGATGGCAATGTTGGGGATCGTCACGCCCCGGTTAGTTAGGCTATATAATCGTTTCCAATTTAGCAGCCGCACGATCTAATTGGTCCGGGGCGGCGTAACCAAAGCAAGCCTGCTTAGGAGATAATCAAATGAAAACACCGGACGGTCCGGTGAAAAAACGGCGCACCACCTCTAAGAGCGCCGAAAAACCAAAAAAACCAAGCCGCAACGAAGTCGAAGATGCCGTCCGGACTTTGATCCGCTGGGTCGGCGAGGACCCGGCACGCGACGGGCTGCATGAAACTCCAGCCCGCGTGACGCGGGCCTTTGAAGAATATTTTAGCGGTTACAAGGAAGACCCCGCTGCACTGCTTGAAAAAACCTTCGAAGAAATCGAGGGATATGACGAGATGATCGTCTTACGTGGTATCCGCTTTGAGAGCCATTGCGAGCATCACATGGCGCCGATCATCGGTCGCGCTTGGGTCGCGTACCTGCCGCGCGGACGTGTTGTTGGTATTTCGAAACTAGCGCGCGTCGTAAATGCGTTCGCTAAACGCATGCAAATCCAGGAAAAAATGACGGCCCAGATCGCCAACACCATCAATGATGTGCTGGACCCGTACGGCGTTGCTGTTGTGCTCAAAGCTGAACACCACTGCATGACGACGCGCGGCGTGATGAAGCCCGGCACCGATCTCGTAACCAGCCGCATGCACGGCGTCTTCCGCGACAACGCACTGACACGGCAAGAGTTCCTATCGATGGTGAACGACCACTGAAACTCTAATAATCCACATGCATCAAGTAGAGCCCTGCGGCGGGCGCTACAGAACCGCAGGCTGTGCGGTCACAGGCTGCCAGTGCATCTGCAAGATCCTGGCAGCTCCACTTGCCTTCACCGACAAGCTTTAAGCTACCAACCATCGAGCGCACCTGATTGTGTAAGAACGATCGCGCAGAGGCCTCAATCAAGACTTCGTTGGAAGCGCGAAACACACGCAGCGAATCCAGGGTACGCATTGATGAATTGGCCTGACAGTGTTTTGCGCGAAACGTCGTAAAATCATGATGACCAATGAGAACGCGACAGGCCTCGTTCATATCGTCGGCATCCAGCGGTCGTATAACATGCCAAACGCGGTTTTTCTCGAGCACTGGGTGCGGCCGACTGTTGAGAATGCGGTAGGTGTAGTGGCGCGCCGTTGCTGAATATCGCGCATCGAAATCATCGGCGACGGCGTCGCACGTTAAGACTGCAATCGAACCGTTGGGTCTGAGGTAATAATTCAGCGCTTCGCGAATTCGGGTTGGCACCCATTCGCGCGACAAATCAAAGTGTGCAATCTGGCCCTTAGCATGCACACCCGTGTCAGTGCGCCCAGCGCCTTGCAAGACAACGTCCTCACCAGTTGCAGATTTAATGGCAACACGAAGAGAGCCTTGAACAGTTTCGCCGTTTGTCTGCTGTTGCCAGCCTACAAACGGCGTTCCGTCATATTCGATCGTCAAGCGGTATCTGGGCATGCGAGTAAGACGTCCAGCTTATTGCAGATGCCAGACATCTAACTGTTTTGCTTGAGCGACACCAGGGGCAGCCTATTGGCGGAAATCAGCCCATACCGGTGAGGTGCCTAGCGGCCGTTGAAGCCGAAACCAATCCGCGAACCGCTAAAACCAAAGCCGATGGTGCGAGGTGAATAATACGAGCGATAGCGGTTGGTATTGCGGTTGATATTGACATTGCGGTTGCTACTTCCAGACCCGCGGCTGTCATTCACATTCACCGCCACATTGGCCTGACCGTGTGGATTGATGATGACCTTGCTCGTCCGCGGCAACGGGCGAAACACCCGTACACCAGATTCAATCGTCACCACCGCTCCGTAATACGGCCGTGTCTCAATGCGAATGGTCTCCTGTGAGGCTGCTGAACCTGCCAGCACGGAAGACCCAACCAAAGCCGCTGCAATTGCAATAAGTTGTCCAATACTACGCATGGACTGCCACTCCTCATATCATAACGACGCAAATAGAACTGGGAGACAGTCTACGACGACCGACGCCCGTCACGTTAACGGATCGTTAGGAATGCTTAACGGTGGCGACATCAATGAAAAGTGCGACGGGTCTAAGCCGCACCCCCGACCACATCGCCTTGGCGTAACGGAAATCCCCTCAGGAAATCTTCGGCTGATGCGGGCTTCTTCCCGGCGCGCTGCAGGCGGACCAACCGGACGGCGCCGTCACCGCACGCAATTGTCAGCACAGTATCCAAAACTGCACCCGGCAAAGATGCTGCTGGGCTGCCGCCGCTGGCCTCGACGCGTTCGCAGGCCAACACCTTGACGCGCTCGGATTTGCCACTGGGGCCGACCGCTTCGAACCAGGCGCCAGGGAAAGGTGACAACCCGCGAATGAGATTGTGGACTTCGTCATCTGGTTTGGAGAAATCGATGCGCGCTTCGGATTTTGAAATCTTGCGGGCGTAGGTAACGCCGTCTTCAGGTTGCGGTGTCGGCACCAGTGAGCCACGGGCAAGTGCTGCCAACGCCCGAACCATGAGATCACCGCCTCGCGCCGCCAGCATGTCGTGCAGTTCACCGGCCGTTGTGTTGTCGCCGATTGGCACCATCTCGGCGAGGCAAACCGGTCCGGTGTCGAGGCCTTCCTCCATCTGCATGATCATTAGTGCCGTCGAGGTATCACCAGCCATGATAGCGCGTTGAATGGGAGCCGCGCCACGCCAGCGCGGCAGACGCGAAGCATGCAGGTTCAGGCAGCCATACTGAGGGGCGTCGAGAACCTCAGGTGGCAGCAACAGGCCATATGCCACTACGATTGCCACGTCGGCATTGTGGGCGGCAAACGCCGCCTGCTCGTCAGCGCCTTTGAGGGACGTCGGGGTAAAGACGGGAATGCCGCTGTCTTCGGCAAATGTGTGCACGGGCGACTTCGTTTCTTCCAGACCCCGGCGCCCAGCGGCGCGCGGCGGCTGTGAATAAACGGCCACTAAATCGTGGCCGGCTGCAACCAGCTCGGACAATGTCGGCACCGAAAATTCCGGTGTGCCCATAAAAACGATACGCAATGTCATCAGGTAAATTCTCAGTCGC
>JAJFHI010000372.1 GCA_021775715.1 Hyphomicrobiaceae bacterium
AGAAGAGCGCGCGGAAATCGAAGCGCTTGGCGACTGGGATGAGATTATGGAGGCGCTTCGCAAACGCCTTGCCGAACAAGAAGGACGGCACGAAGGCGGCAACAAGTGGATCGGCACCGGCGGGCGTTCACCGTTTGGCGCTTATGGATACAATCCAGCTGGCATTCGCATCGGCCAGAAAGAAAGCCGCCATCGCCGCGCGATCAAGGTTTGGGACAAACGCGAATTTAAAGACCTCGACGACAACGTGCAACTTGGCACTCGCAACATCAAGGTCGCGTTGAAACGGCTTCGCAAATTCGTCCGTCAAGGTGCAGCAGACGAACTCGACCTCAGCGGAACAATCAAAGGAACCGCACACAAGGGCTATCTCGATATCCAGATGCGGCCTGAACGGCGCAATGCCGTTAAAATTCTCATGTTCTTCGATGTCGGCGGGTCGATGGACTGGCATGTGCGCGAGGCACAGGAATTGTTCTCGGCGGCTCGCTCAGAGTTCAAGCACCTTGAGTGGTATTATTTTCACAACTGTCTTTATGACTTTGTCTGGAAGGACAACGCGCGGCGCTGGACGGACAAAATCCCGACATGGGACGTGCTTCACAAGTACCCTTCCGATTACAAAGTTATTTTTGTTGGCGATGCGGCCATGAGCCCCTACGAAATCGCGATGGCCGGCGGCGCTTCGGAATACCTCAACGACGAGGCCGGCTCCGTCTGGATCGAACGCGTCGTTGATATCTACGAGAATGCTGTCTGGCTTAATCCAGTTCCAAAGGAACACTGGGAATGGACCCAGTCGACCCAGATGATCCAGATGTTGATGGGCCAGCAGATGTACCCAATGACCCTCGAAGGGCTGGATGAGGCCATGCAATCCCTTATGCGAAAAGGATAACGCTTCGGTCGACATAGCAAACTGGCATCATAGGCACACGGAAAACCGGCGACTGACCGAGGTATCGCGGCACCGTCTGCGGTTGAATCGTGCAGCAGGCCTGCATTTCTGCACGAAAAAGCCTTAAACTGGGGGCAGTCAGGCTAGAAAACATGCACTTGGATTGACCAAACCGCCTTGGTCGGCAATGTTCGGCAACATATTTCGACGTGAAAGATTCGGGGACACCGCCATGGTTCGGTTCAAACACGTATCAGTCTCAACGCTGGTCCTATTGTCAGCTTTGGCACTGAGTGGGTGCTCAGGAACGAGCGGTCTCTCGACGTCATCCTTGTTTGGTGGCGATGATGCAGCCAAGGCTGCGGTTCCTGTAAAGGAGACCAACACACCATCGAACCGTGCTTACCGCCTCGGCGCGGTGTCAGCGCGTGCGGCCAAATGCGGTTATAATTTCGACCCATTGAAACTGAAAACGACGTTCCTGCAACAGGAAGCTCAGGCTGGATTGACTGTAGATCAGCTTGGCCAGCTGGAAAAAATTCATTCAGTGGCATTCAATGGCGTCAAGAAAGCCGTCACGAGTAATGCAAGTTATTGCACGGACAAAAAGACAGCTGTCATCCGCACCTCACTCAATAAATATCTAGCTGGCGACTTCTCTGCGAGGTCGGCTTCAAAAGTTGTCGCCACGAAGAAGGTCGAGGCCGGCGCGTTCGACTGGTTCGACACAGGAGATGAGAAAGCCGGACCGAAGTTCGGTTCGCAAGATTGGTGGGAATCGCAACAAAGCAAAACCCCCTAATTAAGGGCGTTTCTACACATCCACGCTCCAGCCCGACGTAAGAGATGTCGTCAGGCAAATCGATCCTCTGAACCCCACGGCTACTGTGCAAAGCATTCTTCTCGTTGACCTGCTGCTGAAACTCGTCAGTGGGGTGTTGTTGGTGCTGGCACCCCTAACAGTCTGCCGGGTTTTCGGCCTACCGCGGCCAACGTCCGGCTTTTGGCCGCGCATGCTTGGAGCTGTCCTAATTGGACACGCTGGCGGACTTTTCCTTGAAGGTGCTGTTTCAAATGTGCACGGTATTGGGCTCGGCGGCTCATTGATCGTCAACCTTGCAACCGCTGGAATGATCGCGGCGCAGTTAATCCTTAACGCCGCAGGCTCCAGTCGCCGCGCAAAATTTCTGTTGTGGCTGCTCGTCTTCGCACTACTTCTGCTTTGCCTCGCCGAGCTGGCCTTTGTTTCCTGACGCCTACACGCCAGGTTGTAGATCCTCAAAATTTGCATTCGGTATAACGGCGGTAACGTGCGCATGGTGGCATAGGGCTTGCTGATTTGAAGGGAATTATTCCTTAATGAAGGCTCCTAGTCATGTCGGCTTCAACGACTTCTGCATTCCGCGATCATTCCGATCTGCTGCAATCGCCACAACGCGCACCTGTTCAACTCGAGGGCGTTAACAATCGTATGCCGCGCTATGAGACCGACGAAAAACCGAACTCATCACGTGAAAACGCGGCCCTACAATTTGAATGGATCCGCGACCGCGCCAGCTTTGACGCCCTCGAGCGTGATTGGGATGAACTGTTCGAGAGAGCCGGTCGCTCAAATCATGTCTTCCAAACATTTGCCTGGTGCTGGCATTGGGCAAACGCGTATCTCGACCCAAACGACGATAGTAACGAGAAGATGGAGTTATCCATCCTGACCGCGCGCAAAGCTGGCAAGCTCGTACTCGTCTGGCCGCTGGTGCTCACGAAGACGGCAGGTTTGAAGCACCTGACCTGGATGGGTGAGCCTGTTGGGCAATACGGCGATGTTCTGGTCGACCAATCCGCAGACGGAAAAATTCTGGACAACGCCTGGGAGAAAATTCGCACGCACCCAAGCGCCGATGTCATTTATCTGCGCCGGGTCCGCGCCGACAGCCAGGTCGCGCCTCTGCTGGGCGAGGTTAACGCCCATGCTTCGAACCAAGTTACAGCGCCGTACGCCGACCTGACAGAGATCTCGAATTACGAGGCCTTCGCCGAAACGCGTTATTCGCGCCGCGCCCGCCGCAACCGTGGCCGGTTACGCCGCCGCCTCGAAGAACGAGGCGAAATAATATTCCGCAGAGTCGAACAAGGACCGGAAGCTAAGGCACTAACGATCAAAGCGCTGGAGCTGAAACGTTTGTGGCTCATTAATCGAGGCCTGACCTCACCGGCGCTCACCGACGACTGCACAACCAAATTCTTTACAAATGTTGCAGAAGCCAGCGAACATCAGACAGGATTTGTGTTTCACGGTGTTTTCTGCGACGGCACACTGATCGCAGCTGAGATCGCCTTTCAATGCA
>JAJFHI010000373.1 GCA_021775715.1 Hyphomicrobiaceae bacterium
CGAGCGGATTGCCGAAGCTCTCGACCGCCTGACACCAACCCCACCACCGGTTGAGACCTTCGACGGCGCCGACGCCTTCGTCTGGCAGGGCGCAACAGGACGCTTCACCGCGGTCCAACACGTCAACCGGGTACCGCTCGCGTTGCTTCAGGCCATCGACGACAAGGCCGGTCAATTGCTCGAAAACACACGCCGGTTCGCCAAGGGCGTGCCAGCCAACAACGCGCTTCTCTGGGGCGCTCGTGGCATGGGTAAGTCCTCCCTTATTAAAGCCGTTCACGGCGAACTTTATGATGCCGCTGCATCCGGAGCCAAGAGCAACGGCCGGAAGGACAACCCTGGTCTCAAGCTGGTCGAAATCCACCGTGAGGACATCGCAACACTTCCCGCATGCTTGGCACACATGCGTGCAAGCTCGCACCGGTTCGTCGTTTTCTGCGATGACCTCTCGTTCGATCGCGACGACACTTCTTACAAATCACTCAAGGCTGTCCTGGAAGGCGGTCTGGAGGGACGGCCGGAAAACGTCATTTTTTATGCGACCTCAAATCGTCGCCATTTGATGCCGCGCGAAATGGTTGAAAATGAACAATCAACAGCGATTAATCCGGCGGAAGCTATTGAGGAGAAAGTTTCTCTTTCCGATCGCTTTGGTCTTTGGCTTGGTTTTCACAATGCCACCCAGGACGACTATCTGAAGATGGTGCATGCGTACGCGGCCTACCACGACCTGAAGATCGAAGACGAAATGCTGCGCCGCGAAGCTCTGGAATGGAGCATGACCCGTGGCGCGCGATCCGGCCGTGTTGCGTTCCAATACATTCAACATCTGGCCGGAACACTCGGAAAAACGCTTAAACCTTAAGCAACGTGCCTTAAACAGGCAGAGCGGCTGGAACTGAATTTCAGGAGTGCACTAATGCACTGACGGGTACCGCATTTTGTTCGGCAGTTTTCGGGCTGGCATCAGCGCGATGCTCAAGTGACCAAAGTCGAGGCGCGCAACGCACGCACTTCAAAACTAGCACACAACAGTTTTTTGATTTCGTTGTTCTCGAAGGTTGCGTCTGTTTTTAAAGGCGTAAATCGAGTTAACTATGCCAACCGGATTATCCATCTTGGTGTTTATTGCGTCAGGCGAAACAGTATGTTTGAAAAGTGTGATACGACGCCTTAGGAACCATTGGCCAAACCTTAGTCAAGTATGCACAATTAGGTTTCGGCTTTTTTTAACATTCAGGGTGTTGCGTCATGCCAGTTCGCGTCTTCGGTTATATTGCCTTTCTCGGAGCTCTTACTGCAGCCCTGCCAGCGAACAGCCAGGTAAGACTTGCGGTAGCCAATCCCGAGCTAATCCCTTACACGGCACAGACTGCACCGGCGTCGCGACAGGAAACCCTACTCAAGGAAGTTCTCAAACAGATTACGGCGCGCAAGACCCGCACCAAGTCGGAAGATCTTCAGCGCCGCCTGGATCAATTGGGTTCTCTTTACAGCCAACCTGCAGCAACCACGTTCTGGACCAGCGACGAAGGCGAAATGCCAAACATGTCGCTCGTGCAAGACGAATTTGACAATGCTGATTACTGGGGTCTGAATCCAGACGCCTTCGCCTACACGCCTCCTGCCGACATCATCGATGGCGACATGACAGCACTTGCTGGCGTCGAAATCGGCTTCTCACTTGTCGTCCTGAGGTATGCGGAACACGCTTTCGGTGGCCGTGTTGACCCGACAAAACTCAGCTTGTGGTTGAACCGCGGCCCACGCCCGGTAGATGCGATGACGTTCATTCCTGAGCTGGCGACGTCCGCAAATCCTGCTCAATTGCTGCAGAATCTGCATCCCAAGCACCCACAGTTCTCAGTTTTGCTGAATGCCTACAGGCAGCGCAAATTCCCTGAGCTGCACCCCATCCGGAAAGATGACAGCGACTTGATCATCCCGTCGGGGCCGAAAATCAAAAAAGGTGCCACGCACCCGCAAATCGGACTGATCCGCCGGCGCCTTGGCGTGCCACCGGCGCTCGGCACCGACGTCTACGACAAGCGTCTGGCCAACGCCGTCGCCAAGATCATGAAGAACAAGCGCTGGAAATACCGCAAAACCACGATCGACAAATGGGTACGGCGCGCTCTGAACGAGGGCCCGAAGAAAAAACAACAGCAGCTCAAGTCCATCAGCCTGCGCAAGCTCGTCATCAAGATGGACCGCTGGCGCCGGATGCCGGATGACCTTGGCCGCCTGCACATCCGAAATAACCTGCCGGCCTACGAAACGCAGGTCTTCAAAGGCGACAGCGTCATCCATAAAGAGCGCATCATCATCGGCAAACCAAACACCCAGACGCCGGTTTTCTCCGACAGGATGGATTATGTTGTTTTCAAGCCGAACTGGGGCGTTCCGGCGTCAATCAAGATCCGACAATTGCTGCCGCGCTTGAGAGGTGGTGATTACTCCGTCCTAAGCCGTCGCGGCATGCGCATCATCGGCCAAAGCGGCCGCACGATCAGCCCGCGACGCTTCAAGTGGAGCCGAGTGAATATTGCCGACGTACCGATCTTCCAAGCCCCTGGACGCAGCAATCCCCTCGGCCAGGTTAAGTTCATTTTCCCGAACCGACATTCGGTCTACATGCACGACACGCCGAAGAAAAGCCTGTTCAAAAGCCGGGCCCGCTCGTTCAGCCATGGCTGCATTCGCGTTCGCAACCCAAAGCGGTTGGCCGAAGTTATTTTCAGCGAAACCAAGGGCTGGGACAAAAAGCAGGTTCATGCCCACTGGAGCCGCAAAGCGAAAGCCAACAAGCGCGTTGACCTTGAGCAAAAAATTCGCGTGCACAACACCTACTTCACACTGGTTGTGACCGACGATGGTAAGATTGAAAGTTACAAGGACGTCTACGGTCACGACCGCCGCATCGGTCGGGCGATGGATGGTGTTTCAGCAAAGAAAATTGCTTACTCCGACCCGGCACGCCTGCAGAAAAACCAACTGAAGAAATTGGCCAAAAGCGGCTATACCATCAAGCGCAATTCAAAAAGATCACGTCGTGCAAGGTCGCAGCGGGGCACGACGCATGCATCGAACTTTGTCGATCCTTATGCACCAAAGCCGCTGTCGAAAAAGAAAGCGGCGTACTACAAGAAGTGGAAGCCTAAGAAATACAAATATCGCAGGTATGTTCCGATGCACCGCCGGTATAACGCTTGGTCGGCATTTTAGCGTCTATCAGGTTGAGTTGGACGCGGTAGTCTGAAGCGCTCTAGGCGGGCGTGGTTGTCACCCCACCTATGTTCGCGTTAGGTGTCGATCGGCAGCGCAAAAAATGCAAGGAACAGCGGTGAGAGAATAAGCTTCCTTAGACAGAAGACCGCCGCAGTACCAGCGTTTCTTTTAGACTGAAAAAAACAAAGCGCGGAGCCTGCAGGAGATAGCGGCGCCACAGCCGTTGCGGTTCGCAAGCAAGCCGATGCAGCCATTCAAATCCGTTTGACCGCATCCACAAAGGCGCCCGGGAAACTCGTCCCGCATGAAAATCAAAAGCAGCGCCAACGCCGACTAACACAACACCGTCAAGCTTGGACAAGTGTTCGTGCATCCAACGTTCCTGCTTCGGACATCCCAGGCCGACCCAGACAATGTCGGGCCGGGCAGCGCGGATGTGAGCCAAAGACTCTTCGCTTTCTTGCTCGGTTAATGGGCGGAACGGCGGTGTACCTGTCCCAGCCACATTGAGACCCGGATAATTTTCTGAGAGTGTTTGCGCCAAAAGGCCAGCAACACCCTCAGCAGCACCATAGAAATAGTGGCGCCAGCCTTCCTTAACAGAGCGCTCAACAGCCGCCAACATAAAGTCAGGACCGGGAACACGACTGATGTCGCGCTCACCTCTAAGGTGCGACACCCAAACCAGCGGCGTGCCATCCGGAAGTACCATGTCAGCATCGCGCAGCGCTTCCATATGACTGGCTTCGTCCTGCGCACGCATCACCGAGTGGACGTCGCTGGCGCAGATATATCTCTTTTGCTTTTTCTCGATCCAGTCGGCCAATCGATCGACCGCCGAATTCATTGTGACCCGACTCACGGGCACACCTAAGATTGTGTGATGGGAAATCTCGTGCGAGGGAGCCGTCTGGTCATGGTCGAGTTGGGACACATTCATACTCTTAACTTTTCTACGCCAATCGTTGTTTGTTTCAGCATCCAATCGCGGCGGAACCAGATCCTTAGAACGCCAACCCTAGTTGGTCTGAACCGACAGCCGCCGACGCCTTAAACACCATTCAGCGCTTCTCTGCACAACCCGCGCCAGTAGAAGTATGCCCACTCAGGTTGTGTGCGCAAGTATTAACTGCCAATCGCCGAAAGACCCATCGCTCGGGCGTATTCAAACCCCATTCATTAGATAATCTGATCTGGGTGGCCCGGCTCGTCGGAATGGGATACTTGGCATGAGGCGCGCAAGTGGTTGCTACACGTGCCAGGCCGTCTGGACTTGGCACACCACTGCGTGACAATTGTCCTATTCCAAAAGGTTAGCCGCATGGCCTGGGTCCGCCAGCTCATTCATCGCATTCTTGGCGAGCACACATACGTCAGCGCCGCGCTGATAGACCAGGCGATTGTGAGTGGCACAAGCTTTCTGACCGCCATCCTGCTGGCGCGCTTTCTCGGCGCCGAAGAGTTTGGCCGTTACGTGCTGGCCTGGTTCGCCGTCTACCTCGCCCAGAACGTCCAAAACGTTCTCATCAGTGCGCCGCTGATGACGTTGTCGGTCAACTGGGAAGATCGGCAAAAGCCCGCATCTTTTGGTGCCGTGTTTGCACATCAAGCTTTGCTAGCGATCGCGACCTTTGTTTTGGCCTACACAGCACTGAAGACAACCGGGCTTATTGTGCCGGATTGGCGGCTTGATGAGTTGGCGCTGCCGGCGGCATTGCTAGCTGCAGCCGTGCATGGACCGGATAGTTTCCGAACCTACAACTTTGTACGTGACCGGGGCTGGCGTAGCGTTACGATTGACGGCTTGCGATGCAGTCTTCAGTTTGCAGGCTTGCTGACTATGTTCTTTTTCTGGAGCGCCGATGCGAGCGTCGCCAATGCGCTCTGGCTGATGGCGCTAGCCAATCTCCTGCCCCTTGCGCTGTGCATATTCTGGCTTGACCAAATTAGATTCGACCGCGCTGTGTTCACAGCCCTGAGCAAACGGCACTGGCGGTTTTCCCGCTGGCTTCTTGCTGCAACTTTTGCTCGCTGGGGCCGCGAGAGCCTGGCAAGCTTTGCGGTCGGAGCCGTTTTGGGACTTGCGGAGGTTGGCATTCTTCGCGCAGCCCAACAGCTTGTGATTGCCGTTAACGTCCCCTTGCAAGCCCTCGGCAACGTCATCCCTGTGCACGCGAGCCGGGCCTTTGCAGCCGACGGCTTCGACGGCCTAAAGGGCTTCATCAAAACATTCGCAATAAAATTTATGGTGCCGATGGCCGGCCTGCTCGCCATCATCGGCGTCTTCGGTGAACCGTTGGTTGTCGCCATCTACGGCCAATCCTACGCCGGGTATGGTTACGTGGTCACGCTCTATGCGATGGTTATGACGCTCTACCTAGGTAAGGATGCGATGTTGATGTGTGTCAGAGCCATGCACCGGACCGACATTGAATTCCAGGCCAACATGACTGCCGCCGTCGTGGGTGTTCTGGCGATCTACCCGTTGGTGCTGGCCTTTGGCATGGTTGGCGCTCTTCTTGCTGAGGGACTATTTATCGTTGCAGTGATCGCTTTAGGGACACATCTTATCAGAAACGCGAGTGACCCAGCAGAAGCGGTTAACCAAGTCGGACCGGACTCACAGGAGATCGAGACATAAACCGTCGCACAATTGCGTTTTCCGAGATGGGGCCTTTTTGGCTTATGAAAACGTTTCAAAAAGACGTCGAGTACCGGGGAGAAGTTACGTGGCATAGACCACATCTCATCTTGAGACGACACGAACGAACAACGGGCGCGCACAACACGAGCGTTCCCAATTGGACCGAGCAATGAAGATACTCCTGAGTGCATTCGCTTGTGGACCCGGCCAGGGTTCGGAACCCGGTATCGGTTGGAACTGGGCGCTCGAAGCCGCACGCCAGGGCCATGACGTCACGGTCATTACACAAACAGAACTTCAGGAAGATATTGAAGCCGCTATTGCAGCCGGACAGGTTCCATCAAACGTCACGTTTGACTTCTATATTCCACGTTGGCTTGAGATCCTGCGCGATCGAGGCACGGCCACACCGCTTGGAAGCCTAACCTGGCACATCGTGCATTTGCTTTGGCAGTTTACCCTGCTGGGTCACGTGCGCCGCCGCCACCTTGCGCACAATTATGATGTCGCGCATCACATCACCCTTGGCGGCATTCGACATCCGACACTGTTGCAACGCTTGCCGCTCCCACTCGTCGTCGGCCCGCTCGGAGGCGGCGAACGGGCTCCATATAGTCTGCGCAAAAGCTTTCCGTGGTCTGGTTGGATCAAAGACCTCATACGCGACCTCCACACCAGCCTTCTGCGCATCGACCCGATCACGCGCAGTGCCTGCCGTGACGCCCTCGTTGTTTATGCCAAAACACAGCATTCGAAGGAGGCCCTGCCAAGTCCTGATGACAAACAAGTTCGTGTGAAATTTGAGATTGGATCATATGCTAGACCCCTGGAGGTCGCGCCCGACACCAACATGTCCGGACCGCTGCGCGTTTTCTACGCTGGCCAGTTTTTGTACTGGAAAGGCATGCATCTGGGCCTACGCTCTGTCGCTGAGGCCTGCCGCAAAGGCAGTGACATACGCCTGACAATGGCAGGCAGCGGCCCCCAGGAGGCCGAGTGGCAGGCGATCGCAAAAGATCTTGGAATCGACGATCGGATCAATTGGGTTGGGCGGCTTCCTCACGATGAAATGGCACCAACTTACCAGGCGCACGATCTCTTTCTGTTCCCAAGTCTGCATGATTCCAGTGGCAACGTCGTTCTGGAAGCCATAACGAATGCCTTGCCCGTCATCTGTCTCGACCTTGGCGGACCGGCGGAAATCATCTCCGAGTCTTGTGGACGCGTTGTGCCGGCAGACGGCCTCTCGGAAGCAGAGTGTGTCACCGGCTTAGCCGATGCGCTACAGGCGTTCGACCGCGATCGCGGGGCAATCACCCCCCTGCGCCAAGGCGCATTGACACGCGCTGGTGATTTCCAATGGTCCAAAGTCGTCGGCAATCTCTATCAAGATGTTGAAGCACTACTTTCGGCGTTGCCAGCTCGCACAAACGCCACGCCTGATCAATCAAAGATCACGTTGGCGAAAGTCGGGTTGTCACGAAAAAACGTCGGTGCGCAGCATAACTCATCCGGTTCCCGGTAGCACGGTGAGGCTCACGCAATGGATCTCCTGAAACTCCGCGCCAATATCCTGCTGGTCATCATCGGTTGCTACGTGATCCTGAACTCGGGATTCATGTTGGTTCGCGTTCCACCATCTGGCTCAATCGGCGTGCCCATTGCCGAGTTGCTGATCGCAGCCTTCATGGTGACTTTCATCTTCGAACTCAAATGGCTGAAGAGCTTCGCGACGATCGCCCCGATAAGCATCCTGTTGGTCTGGTGGACCCAGGGCAGCATAAGCGCTGTTCTAGGTTTCCACGGTCATGGCATCTGGGCCCTTCGTGATGCTTCACACATGATCGACACCATGTTTCTTTGGATCGGTTTTGTAGTCGCCACCGTACCCGGCTTTCTCGACCGTTTTTCAAAAGCCTTACGCGTGATCATGATTATCGGAGCCATATATTTACTCGGCTATCCAATCCGCGACCAGCTTGCTGCCCTCTCGCCAACGATCACCGCACCGGCGGGATACAGCGCACCTCTACTCTTCAACTACACCGGCGGGTCTATCCTGCCGATGACAGCAGCAGTCCAGATCCTCGTTGACCGCACACGCTTGTTTGGGCTGTCATCAGTTTTGATCGCAGGCGGCATCATCGCGTTTGCAATCGTATTAATGCAGCAACGCTCCAGCTATCTGCAGCTCATCGCGCTACTAGCAATGCTTGCATTTATTCGCCCCGGCGCCGTCATGCGTTTGTCCTTCGGAATGGTAATTGCCGGCCTGGCAGTGTTGCTGCTGTTGTCGACCGGTATCGAGATTACAGGACGGCTCGGCGAAAAATTCTCACTTGATTTTCTTGCCAATCACTTTGCCGCCATCTGGGGGCAAAAGGGAGGTGGTGCCATCGACAGTGCCGCTTCGGGTGTCGGGCAACGTATCGCGTGGTGGACCAAAATCTGG
>JAJFHI010000374.1 GCA_021775715.1 Hyphomicrobiaceae bacterium
ACAGACAATTACGCGCCGACGAGCGAGCTGAAAGAACTGTTCCTTGGTCACATCAACCGTGTCTATGGCGGACGAGTGCCAGCTGGTGGGCGCTATCATGGTGACTATGGATTTATTATTGATTACCCGGGGGTGAAGGGATGACTCGTGCGCAATCAAGGAACTTCTTCACGTCTTCGTCACGCCGGATGATTGCATCCTTTCTCGTCCTGGCCATCGCTGTCGGTGGGGCTGCGTGTACCAGAGATCGCCTCGATGACTTTACAGCGGTTGAACTCAACAAGCCGGAATCAGTCCACCCGATTGGTTACCGTCAACGCCGGACCGAACTTATTGTTGAGATGCCGCGTGCTGCCAGAGGCCTCACGGCCGACCAACACGCGGACGTTTACCGGTTCATTGAAGATTACAAGTCGCAGAGTAATGGCCGCTTGATGGTCTCGTCTCCGGGCGGTGCCGGTGGTCATTTGTCCGCCAAACAGACAGTGCGACAGGTGATATCGTTGACGCGGAACGCCGGGATACCCGATGACGCGATCCAGGTCTCTCGCCACCACCATGTCAAAGGCGAAATAGGGCCGGCCATCTCGATTAGCTATGCCAAACCGGTTGCGATCGCACCCCATTGTGGAACCTGGCCGAAAGACATCGGCAACACCAATCGTGAGAGGTTGCCGTTTCACAACTTCGGTTGCGCAACGCAACGCAACTTGGCTGTAAATGTAGCGAATGCGCGTGACCTTCAATTCCCACAGGATGAGACACCACGGTCATCCGAGCGTCGCAGCAAGCATTGGAATGAATACATTGGCGGCAAACCTGATAGTGGCGGCAGTGGCGGCAAAAGCGGCAACAGTGACAAGTCACCGGCGGGGAAAGGTGACTGATCTGCCCAGCTGAGCCATGTCACAACGACTAGGAAAAGCCGTGCAACACCGCCTTTGTCGGTACGGTTGGACGGCTTTCTCGTGTTTGGCCTGTGGGCTTTCGTGAGTTTGTGAGCTCGACGGCAATTCAACTTGATTTCATCGCAATGAACTGCGCTTAGATACTCAATTATTTTCCCTCGCGACGACATCTCAAACGGATTGCAGAATAAGAAGCGCCGCCTCGTGACCACAGACCGAAAGTTATCGGAAACGGACAACGAAAGTCGGACGGTCGTGCTGCCGCAAAAGCTGCGCCGCACGCTGTTGGTTGTCGCCGGATTAAACCTGATAGGTTTTTGCGGGGAGGCCGGGTTAGCCACGGTGATTGGTGCGGTCTCGTTGTTTGCTGACAGTGTCGATTTTCTCGAAGATGCCAGCTTGAACCTTTTGGTGCTGCTGGCGCTAGGGTGGTCAGTTGTCGAGCGCAAGCGGCTGGGCATCGTGTTGTCGGGATTGTTGTTGGTTCCAGCGGCAGCAGCCTTGTACGTTGCATCAGAGCGCGTTCTCGGGGCGCTGGGATATGGCGGGCTAGTCGTCGGTGTCGATGGCATTGCTGGCTCTGTGCCACCTGCTGCTGGCTTATTGACGCTTGGTGGCTTCGGCGCACTTGCCATTAACGCCTTGGCTGCCTGGTTGTTGGTGCGGGTGCGCCATTCGGGCGGAAGTCTTGTCAGAGCTGCCTATCTGTCGGCACGTAACGACGTGATGTCTAACATCGCCATCATCGCAGCCGGTCTTGTAACCGCTGTCACGGCATCGATCTGGCCCGACGTTATTGTGGGGTTGTTTATCATCGCCATAAATGCCGGTGCCGCGCGCGAGGTCTATCAGGCCGCGCTAAAGGAGACCGATGGCGCTGGCGAAAAGCTCAAGATTGAGGATGCTGTTCCCTAATCCAACGCCGCCAACGTCGGCATCTCAGTTTCACGCAATACTGGTCACCGGGTGACAACACAAAATGCCAACACCATGCTGGGGCCACGTATTGGGCAACGGGCACGTCAGTCTTTGTGTTGACTAGTAGTTTGTATTTGCGTTGATGGTTGCGGCTTGAACGTTGTCTTCAGGCTCGTTGGCCCTTGAGATCTTCGGCGATCTACGTTTCAGGCTTTCCAGGAAGCTGATGTTGGACTCAGAGGCATTCTCGGGGAGTGCAGCACGGCTGATACGGCGCGCTTCCGAAATGTTACCATCGAGGCCCAACAGCAGTGCAAGGTTCTGTTTGGATTGAATGCGCGCGTTCTTTCCCGTAGAGGCCCGACGAAGCAACTCTTCCGCTTCCTTGTGGCGTCCTTCCAGGGCAAACGACAGGGCGAGGTTGTTCAGGATTGAAGGATGATTAGGCGCCAGTTCCAATGCCTTAGAAAACTGGCCCTGGGCAGCATTTTGATCACCCTTTGCAGCGAACGTTGACCCAAGGGCCGACATTAGGCGCCAGTCAGGGGCGCTGTCATCCATCGCCGACGTGATCAGGCGTTCTGCCTTTTTCAGCTGACCCAGCTCAAGCGCCAGAAGTCCACGCTCTTTCGACAGAGCCTTGTTGTCTTTCTCCGTCTTTGCTGCGGCATCAAGCATTGTCATTGCTTTGCCCGGACGACCGCCTTTGCGTTCTGCGCGCGCCTTTTCGATGACGTCAGCAAGGTTCGGGGTTAGAGACATTTTTGTCGCGGCGTCAGCGCTGGCCGTGTTGGCGTCGGCGACGTTAGGCAGCGAGGAGGTTGCAACAGCTGGCGACAGCAATGCGAGTGCATCATTAGTGCCGCCCCCTTGTGCGCAGCCGCTGACTAGGAGGGCTGCAGCAAGGCTGGCGATGACCAATGTTTTCTTTTGTATTGTAATTTGTTCACGCACACACAAATCGTGTGGAGTGCGCACCTGAAGTGCGGAAATTGACATGACTACCCCGTACTGATTTCGCCAACGGTTCAGCCATGCTTGGCGGGAGATACAACGCAATATATGTTGCTATCCGCTTTTGGCCTTAGCCGGGGCGATACCCCCAAACGATTGCGCCACGCCATACAAGTGCGCTCAAATTTTACTGAGTTTCATTTAAGTGCGAATGCAGCAAAAGGCACCTTGGTCTGGCGAGGATGTCCCCGCTTTCCCCACAATCGGCGAACGGACGGTCCGAGGCGGATTGAGGTCGATGTAATTGAGCCACGTTTATCTCGCGAAAGACGGAGTAATCAGCCCGATTTACGCAATTGTTATTAAGACTTTCGAGTAACTCGACTAACAGCGCTGATACAAGTTGTTTGGAATCGATTAGGCATTATTGAACAAATCAGGCACCATAGTTCGACTAAGTTACGCTTTTGGATAGTTCTACTGGCGATACTTGAAGCAGGGCGCCGGGACCTAGAGAAGTGCAGAACTTTACATGCTGCATTGTTGGTCTGAGACCTGCTGTATTGAAGAAACGGATTGGTATGCACAAAAAACGATAAAGTACCGGGAAGAAGCGTCCTTGGATGACACGGAGCCAACGTAAGGGTTGGTTTCGCAATGTGTTTGCCTAGGAGCTACTTATGATCGAAATCGTTTTTCTCGCTTGCGCCATCCACATGCCGATGGATTGTAAAGACGTCCGTCTGAGTTTCATGGTCGACCATGTCACCACACAGCAGTGCCTGATGAATGGACAGCACGAACTCGCGAAATGGACGAACAGACACCCGAAGTGGCGCATTGCCAAGTGGCGTTGCGGTAAAGCGGGTCAGATGGCCGAGCTTTAGACGTTCGGCGTTTGATTGCTTTGACGACAGTCTTGCGTCGGGGAGCAAGTGCCGTTCGAATGCTGCATCAGGCCAGTATGGCTCGCCTTGCGCTCATTAGCCAACAAATCGATGGCCGATACGTCGGAACTGCGTTTTGATGCGGCGTACCGTGCCGGTCTTAGCCCGCATCACGATGGTCTCTGTTTCCGCAAAGTCGTTGTGAAAACGGACACCATCTAGAAGTGAGCCGTCGGTGATGCCGGTTGCAGCAAACATCACGTCGCCAGCTGCCATATCTTCTAGCTCGAACTTTTTATTGATATCTTCGATGCCCATCGTGCGTGCCCGCGCAGTTTCTTCCTCGTTTGATGGCAGCAGACGGCCCTGCATTTGACCACCGATACAGCGCAGAACAGCGGCAGCAAGCACACCTTCCGGGGCACCACCGGATCCCATATAAATATCAATACCCGTTTCCGCCGGGTCGGTTGTCCAAACGACTCCGGCAATATCACCGTCCGTGATGAGACGAACGGAGGCGCCAACTTTGCGCACGTCTTCTATCAACTTGGCATGACGCGCGCGATCGAGAATGCAGGCTGTAATTTCATTGACTTTAACGCCTTTGGCTTTCGCCAGTGCGTTGAGATTGTCTTCCACGGAATTATCGAGATCCACGACACCGGCCGAGTAACCAGGGCCGACCGCGATCTTGTCCATGTACATGTCAGGTGCGTGGAGCAGACCACCGTGCTCTGCAATAGCGAGAACGGCCAGAGCATTCGGCATGTCCTTGGCGCACAGTGTCGTACCTTCCAGTGGGTCGACCGCGATATCGACTTCCGGTCCATCTCCCGTGCCTAGCTTTTCACCAATGTAGAGCATTGGCGCTTCGTCCATTTCACCTTCACCAATGACGACCGTGCCGCGAATGGAGACATCGCCAAGTTCGCGGCGCATGGCATCAACGGCAGCTTTATCGGCAGCCTTCACGTTGCCACGTCCGGTCCAGCGGGCCGAGGCTATCGCCGCAGCTTCGGTCACACGCGCAACCTCGACGACGAGCGTGCGGCTCAATTTGGATTTTGCCGAACCCGGTTTGGATTGATCGTTCATGACAGTCCCTCTTCAGCCGTGCCGGCTCTAGTGATTTACAGCGGTTCGATGCGAATCATCTGCGGTCGCTCAGCGACCTTACCGTCAGCTTCGATTCCGTCGAGCGCCGCACGCATAGCATGCTCTGTCGTGTCATGCGTAATAAGCGTCGCCTGTGTTGGTTTGCCAGCTGCATTTGGCGCATCAATACCGGGCAGCTCCGATTTTTCGCGGCGCTGCACAATACTTTCGAGAGAGACGCCCTCATCACCCATTCGCTTGGCAATGGCTGCCATCGCACCGGGCTGGTCGAGAATAGCAAGGCGCACATAGTATGCACCGTGGTGGGCGTTGAGGCCGGCGGGTTTGTGCGGTTTCAGATCTTTGGCCGGTACGATGAAAGGCGGCACGATAACGCCACGTGCAATATCGACAATGTCGCCAGCAACAGCAGATGCCGTCGGGCCCGCACCAGCGCCGGGGCCAACGAGCAGGAGATTGCCAACCGGTTGGGCATCGATCGCAACGCAGTTTGTCACGCCGGAAACTTCGCCAACGGCGGAGTTTTTTGGCACCATTGCGGGGTGGACGCGGGCTTCAATGCCGCTTGACGTCATCTGCGCAACACCGAGCAACTTGATGCGATAGCCCAGCGCGTCGGCGGACTCGATGTCGGCTTCCGTAATTTGTTCAATACCTTCAACATGGACCTGATCGAAGGCGACCTCGGTTCCAAACGCAAGGCTCGTTAGGAGTGAAAGTTTGTGGGCCGTATCAAAACCGCCAATGTCGAATGTAGGATCAGCTTCGGCGTAACCTTTCGCCTGTGCATCGGCCAGGACGTCAGCAAATGGTGCGGCTTCTTCCTGCATCCGCGTCATTATATAATTACAGGTGCCGTTAAGAATGCCGTAGACGCGCGAGATTGAGTTGCCCGCAAGCCCTTCGCGCATCGTCTTGATGGCGGGAATGCCACCGGCAACGGCTGCTTCGTAGTTCAGGGCAACGTTGTTTTCTTCCGCAAGTCTGGCGAGTGACGTGCCGTGCTCGGCCAGCAGTGCTTTGTTCGCGGTGACGACATGTTTGCCCGCCGCCAGCGCTGCCTCAACGGCTTTGCGCGCAACGCCTTCTTCGCCGCCGATCAATTCAACAAACACATCAATGTCGGGTGAGGTGGCAAGATCAACTGCATTATCGAACCATTGCAGGCCGTCGACGGAGACGCCACGGTCTTTGGTTTTGTCGCGTGCAGAAACGGCGACGACGTTGATGTCGCGGCCTACGGTTTGGCGAAGACGGTCGTGTTGATCATTAAGCAGGCGTAACAGCCCGGCCCCAACGGTCCCGAGCCCGGCAACGCCGAGCGAAAGTGGTGCAGTCATGATGTGCTGGCGCCCTACAAGCTGGCTTTTTGATTGATCGGGACGACGTTATCTATCGTTCCCGGAGGTTCGGAGAGAAATTTCTTGATGTTTCGCGCGG
>JAJFHI010000375.1 GCA_021775715.1 Hyphomicrobiaceae bacterium
GGTTTCAGTTCGACATTGTGTCGGCTGAGGGCCGCTTCACTACGCAAGATAATTCAAGGAGCGCATCGATTTGGTGCGCTCCTTTTTGATTCCAGTTTAACGCGATTTGCAGATTGATATCTGCCTACTGATGAATTGGCATCGGTGCTGGGCCGCTTTAAGTGGCCATCGGTGGTAACTCAGACCAATTTTGCGTCCCCTACTATGCCATATTTGTCGAGCAGGTTATAAGCTTGCGGGAACCTGGCCGTTGGGGTCAGCGCAGCCGGGGGGCTCGCGCAGAGCTGGATGATCGCGCAATACTCTATGTGCGTCAGCTTGTTGCTGCGCACGACTTTCCTAATTGGCGCATGACGGGGGCACGAAGCGCACGATGCGAAATACGATAGCTGTGATGAACACCAAGGGTGGTGTTGGGAAGTCGACGCTGGTTCTGGCGCTGGCCGAGACACTAGCGGCCGAGCACAAGAAAAATGTACTCATCATTGACAGCGATGCTCAGGCGAGCGTGTCGAGCATGCTGATGACCGTGGCACATCTGCACGATCTACAGCACGCAGGTAAAACCGTTGTTGATTTCCTTGTCTCACAGGTGTTGCGCAATACAGAGGTTCCCTGGTCCGATTTTGTCGTGCGCAACATCTCGGACGTGGATGATGCCCGCTCGGTCTATCTATTACCAAGCGATATGCAGCTGACGCTGTTTGAGCGTGAAGTGTCAAAAGAAAGCGCCCATACCAAGTTGCGTGATGTTATCCGCGATTTGTTGGTGGCCGTGCGCGATGTGTTTGATATCGTTTTGATTGATTGCCCGCCGGGGCTGTCGGTGTTGACCGAAAGCTGGCTGCGCGAGGCTGATTTTTATTTATCGCCAACCAAACCTGACTATGTCTCTGTTTGTGGTCTGGAAGTGTTTCGTCGGTTCAAGAGCCTTAATCCGGAAATGGGCTTTGCCGAGAATCTCGGGGTGATCATCAACATGAAGGACGCTCTTGCCCCGTCGGAGCAGGAGTATCACCGCTGGCTTGCAGACAATGCGGAAAACCGCTGTCTTTCAGCCGCGATTCCCCGCCGGACCGCATTGCAGGATGCCGCCCGCTTCGATCCGGTTCAGCGTTCTTATCCAGCGAAGTATCCCGGTGATGTTGGCTTGGCTATTCGTGAGCTGACCAAAGAGATTTTGGAGCGCATGGCAATAAATAACGCCTCTACCAAGATCAAGGATGGTCCGCCACCCATGCCAATGTCGACGCCGACTGAAAATGATGACGCGTCGCCGACGCCGCCGGACGACTCAGATATTTCCGAGGCTGCAACGAGTGCTGCCTAGGCTCATGGGGCTTTCCACGAGCAAGGCTACGCAGTCTCAAGCGACCAAGCAGATGACATGGCCCAGGCGAACGCCGATATTGGCTGCATGAGTTTTTTTTGGAGGTCCGTCTTTCTCGCCGCCCCACGCGCTGGAAAAACTGCGCTTTTAGAATTGGGGATCGAGAAAATTGGAGCGGGCGATGAGATTCGAACTCACGACTTTCACCTTGGCAAGGTGACGCTCTACCCCTGAGCTACGCCCGCATCCGTCCATGACACCAACAGCGTCACGGCCCGGTCTTATCGCGCAACTGCTGGCGGATTGCAAGCCCGTTTGCGTGCATTGAATTCATACTGACTAACGCGGTTGGCGGTGGATCTCAGCGATGACCCGGAAAGGCAGTGAAACTCGCATGTCGACGTCCTATAGCCAGGTTTCGCTGCGGTGTTCAGTTTGGTTCAATCTGGTTATGCTAGAGGAAAGTGGACCTGCAACATTATGGAATCCGTCCATGGCGCCAAATTCTGCGGCCAAAAGTCCTTCAACCCACCAGCCGGTAAGCAAGGCCGAGCTATTTGACCGTCTGACGAGCCTGGGTATCAGCTACCAGACGATTGATCATCCTCCCGTGTTCACCGTTGCTGAGAGTTCTGCAATCGAGGCGGCATTGCCCGGTGCGCATACCAAAAATTTATTCCTGAAGGATGCGAAGGGAAAATTGTTCCTGATCGTCGCCGAAAACCGAACAGAGATTAATCTCAAAGCATTGCCGGCGGCCATCGGGTCGAAGCGATTGAGTTTCGGCAAACCCGAACTTCTCTTGGAGACGCTCGGCGTTGAGCCGGGTTCTGTGACCGCTTTTGCAGTCATTAATGATCTTGAACACCGCGTAAACGTTATTCTGGATGCGACTTTAACGAACTATGAGACCGTTAACTGTCATCCGTTGCGCAATGATGCGACGACAAACATTGCGCGCGATGATCTTTTACGGTTCATTCGCGCCTGTGGTCATGAAATTTCGGTGGTACAACTTCCAGAATAGCAAACTGTACCACCAGACCATAGCAACGACTGAGGCCGCCTAGATCTGCTGGCCCGTATATCCATGCAAACCGTGCACGTTTGTGTGTTTGGGACCGAACGGGTTGACCAAATAAGGTGCAGCCCAAATTGAATTTGCCTCTGACGCGTCGGCGATCAGACGGCGCCAGGAGGAGAAACGAATGGACTTCGGAACACCAAAACAGTCGCACCCCGCCGCAGCCGCGGGTCTAGGGGCGGCTGGCAGTGGTGCCAAAGAAACCTCTACGGCGGAATTTGCCAACGATGTTCTGACCGCGTCGCGCGACGCGGTTGTGATCGTCGATTTTTACTCTGGCGCCAGCCCGCAGTGCAAGCAGTCTTCTGCAGCTCTTGAATCTGCTGTTCGTCCGCACGCCAAAAGCATTCGCCTGGTCAAGCTCAACATAGACAAGCATCCCGCGATCGCGGGCCAGCTGAAATTGCAGACTGTGCCGACCGTCTATGCATTCCGGGATGGGCGACCGATTGACGGATTTGCCGGTGTGCAGCCGGACGACATCGTCAAGCAGTTCGTCGATGGTCTGGTTGGCGCAAACGAAGCTGCCGACCTCGAAACAGTTTTGGTCGCAGCCAACGAAACGCTTGATACAGGCGATCTGCAAGGTGCTGCAGAAATATTTGCAAGTGTTCTGCAAGCTGATCCGCAAAACGTCGGCGCGCTAGCGGGACTGGCACAGTGCTACGTAAAAAGCGGCGACGTCGAACGGGCGGGCCAGACCATTGCTTTGGTACCGCCAGACAAGCAGAATGTTGCTGCCGTGCAGGCGGTGATTGCAGCTCTCGATCTGGCGGGAAAAGCGGATGAGGCCGGTGATACCAGCGAGCTGGAGGCGAAAGTTGCGGCCAACCCCGCAGATCATCAGTCACGCTTTGATCTTGCGGTGGCACTTGGTGTGGGCGGGGACAAGGGAGCCGCGATTGGACATCTGATTGAACTCATTTCCCGTGATCGAAAATGGAATGAGGACGCAGCCCGCAAACAGTTGCTACAGTTCTTTGAGGCCTGGGGCCCAAAGGATGAGGCAACGCAGGATGGGCGTCGGAAGTTGTCGTCCGTGTTGTTTTCTTAAGTGTAGGAACCGGGTCGCAAGAACAAAACCCTGTGGAGAAGGACAAAAGCGTGGCGTTCCTGGAGAACTATACCGGGTCTGGCGATCTGTCGAAAACGATACCTGTGTTCCCGCTGCTTGGGGCCATATTACTACCGCGCGCGACACTGCCGCTCAATGTTTTCGAGTCACGCTATCTTGCGATGATAAATGATGTGATGAGCGGCGAACGAGTGGTTGGGATCGTACAACCCGCGGGCCATGCCGCGCAGCATGATGACATCGACGTCGACAGCGAAAGCCCGGAAGGTAAGGTTGTTGAACTCAGGACAGTTGGCTGCGTTGGGCGGGTTACGAGTTATCAGGAACTCGACGACGGTCGCATGGTTATCACGGTAACGGGCATCTCCCGATTCCGGATTAACGGCGAGGTTGATACGTTGGAGCCTTATCGGCTGGCATCGGTCGACTACGGCGAATTTGAAGATGATTTCGTCGAAGGTCTTGGTGAGGATACAATTGACCGGGAGCGCTTGCTAAGAGTCCTGAAGGCCTATCTCGATAGCAATCGGATGAAGGCGGACTGGAGTTCGATCCTGCGCGCATCCAGCGAATTTCTAATCAACGCATTGTCAGTGATGAGCCCCTACGGACCGGAAGAAAAACAGGCCTTACTGGAAGCGGCAGATCTCAAGTCGCGCGCTGACGTTTTGGTGGCGTTGGCTGAAATGGAACTTGCGTCTGGCAGCGACGGCGGCGGCACGATTCAATAGTTTAGCCTGCTGCAATAGGGAGGTTTCAAGATGGCAACTGAAAATCAGTCTGACAGTGGAAATCAGCGCCCCGACCCCAAACTTCTCGAAATTCTCGTGTGTCCGTTGACAAAGACACGCCTTTCTTACGATGCGCAAAAGAACGAGTTGATTTCGACGGCGGCCGGCCTTGCGTTTCCAATACGTGATGGCGTTCCACTAATGACACCAGAAGCCGCGCGACCGCTTAATGGCGATAATACATAGCTCGTTGTTGTTCTTATTTTTCGAACCTCTATTGTCCTGATAGCCCATGTCGGTTTTGTGCGGCGACGAAATTCATGATTGCCGACCGCCATGGTTAATCGATTTATATCAATTGCGTCCCTTTGAGAAAGCCTCCTGAATTTACAGGGCTATTGAACGCGTGCGAGTCTATCCAGACTGGTAAAAACGCTCCTTATTTCGTCTTCTCCATTTTATAAGCATTTGTAATTTACCAATTAAATTCAGCCTTTGTTTAAAGACGCCGTGCTTTTTGGAAAACATTAGAGACCAAAGGTCCGTGGCGTCATAAGTGCAGAACAAACAGTACCAATTGCGTTCGCAAGAAAGCGAAGATGAGCGTCCACGTTCGCGTGCCCGCAATCTAAGTGCGGCGTCGCTTGCCCGATTTGCAGCATCGTGGCCAGGGTTTCGCGGTCGGCGGTTGCGGCAGGAATGGCTTAATGGATCAGCGCCACGCCGGCTTGCGGGATACACCGCCTGTGGCCTTCTGCTGGCCTCTGTGGCAACGCGGCAAGGTCCATGGTCGCTTGGGCATTTCGCAGCCGTCTTGGGTGTGTTTCTTTTCATCTATGCTATGCGCCGGGCATCATGGGTTGCGACTGTTGAGACAAGTTCTGCCGATGAAGGTGGCTTTGGTCGTTTTACC
>JAJFHI010000376.1 GCA_021775715.1 Hyphomicrobiaceae bacterium
GTCGCTCAACTGCACCTGGCCGTTAAACGGCGTTGGCGAGTTGTTGGTCACTTCGAGCTTGAACGTGCAGTCTGCACCCGCGATACAGCCCGGCTCAGCGGTCTTTTTGACCGTGATGTCCGTGCCGGCGTTATCACACGCGATACCCCAATAGGGCGCACCAAGCGAAGCGCAGTTGGTGAAACCAACGTTACCGTTGGCGACCATGGTCGTTGTATCAATATCGACCGTGAATGACCGCGAGGCTCCGGGCGGCAAATGTTCCGCCAAAAGTCCGCACGTCAAATTCATCGTTGGTGTCGGCGTACAGGTCCACTCCGCACCATCCGGCACGACGGCTGCAACGTTGATCGCGCCACCCGCGCCAGGGCCAGCCGCAATCGTCGTTGCGTCCGACACAGTGATCGGCTCGTCGAAAAACCACGACCCTGTGTTTTCAACCGTGATCGTGCATGAAATCACACCGCCGAATGCCGCTGGTGCACAGGTCTTATTGATGTCGAGCCCAGGCATGCCGATTGGCGGCCAGCCACCATCGTCGTCCAGTTCACCACCCGGAAACCAGCTATCCGGGCCAAGGTCCGGCCAGGCGATTTGAGGTTCTAGAATATCAGTCGGGTCCGGCCTGGATGACGGATCTGCGGGCTCATCTCCGCAATAAGGTTGGAAAAACGCCAACGCACCGATCAGGCCGGCCGCATCATCATTTTTTGTTTTGCCATCAACATCGATGAACCAGCTTTGCTCTGGCTCGGTACTTGTCTTACTGGCACCTTGAATTCCACTGATGCTGTCGCCACCATCGCCTGTCAGGTATTCACCTGTCGTCCACAGCGTCGCGTTACAGGAATTGGTCTTGTATCTGCCGCTGTTGTCATAGCCATATCCAAGCGCAATGCCACCGTTGGTCGCGCGATGAGGCGGTTTCAAGCCAACGCCAAACTCACCCTCCGCACGAAACCACGACTTGGCTTCTTCGTTCCAAGACAGCCTGATAACCGCCGCCTCGGCGGGCTTGGCGAACGTCCTATAGTCGTAGCTACCGGTCAGACCGCCCCGCTCGGTGATGTACATTTCGCCTGGGCCATCAAATGCGATGGCCGTGATCATACGATCCGAAGCTTTCCCGTAAAAATCAAATTCCATGCGGGCCTCATCAAGGAACCCGCCCTTGGAATCGAGACCGACAGACCAAACCTGCGGACCATCAGCGACGGAGTAGTAAAGACGATCGCCTTGCATCGTGACAGCCACAACGCGGCGGCGCTTGTCGGCAAGCCCCCAGGTGTCAGGCTTTTCAACATTGAAAGACGGGTCTGCGATCGTCACACGGTTTGCAGCGCTGTAAGGCACTGCCGAAAAATCGGCCTTCGGTCGGGCCTGAGTACCGTGGTCGAAGATGCCCAGATCTTTGCCCGTCTCGTCGATGCGGTGAATGAAACCGGTTTCGAGGTTCGGTACAAACAGTTGTCGCGAGACAAAGTCGTATGCGAGCGCGCCCAGGCCCACACCGGCATTGTCGTTTGGACCACTCTTGATCGTAGTGAAAAGGGAAGCGTTGCCGGTCTTGCCATCAATTTTCCAGATTGTGCCCGGGCCACCGCCGTTCGCCAATCCAAATTGCCCCGGCATCCAGGTCGCACCTAGCTCACCTTTGACGAGACGCACCACTTCGCCGTCGCGTTTGCCGACAATCTGCAGGCCAAAAAGCGAGGTCGCCGCTGCGTAGATATTTGGTGCTGTTCCGTCATCCGGGGAATCAAAGGTCACGCCAAAAACCTGTCCGATGTCACCAGCCTTTACTTCTAGCGCTGGTTTCGTTTTGACAACGCGACCGTCAGCTGGACCCCCAAGTTTCGAAAGATCCAGTATCCTTAGGGTAATACCGTCGATGTCGATAAACGTGGCGTCGAGGGGATGCACACCGTCAGGCACTTTGTCCGCCGATATTACGCCCGAAAACGACGTGACAGCCGCATTACTTTCCTTAACGACCGCTGAAGACTGTGCCGATACTGGAGAGACCATTGCCGCAACAACAGCTACCACTCCGCAAAGAGAAGCTGCATGGACAGCACTACGCCGTAACATCCGTAGATGCAGGGGCGGCTGCGGTTTATCTACGTTGCGCGTAAAAACATCGCTCGCGCGTGAAAAAAACGACATGATCAAATTCTCCATAGCAACACGTCGAGGCGCGTCCAAAAAAAGACGCACCTACATTTGTACAGTGTCACCACAAAGAAGAATTGTCAGCAGTTCCCTACGTAACTGACAAAAGGAATATCCCAACCGCAATCTGAAATATGCATGTCGTTCTCTGAAATATGCATGTCGTTCGGTGACACAATACGTCAGTCGAAATCTTGCACTATTTCTTTAAAAAATCTCTATCTTATGGTTAAAAGCTTTCCTTGAACGGGCGCAGATCTAACTCGAACGTCCAAGCCGAGCGGTCCTGGAGATGTAATTGCCAAAAGCTCTCTGCGATTGCATCGGGCCTCATCATTCCATCGGGACCAAGCCGATCTTTCAGGTCGGGCATACGCTGTCTTATCTGCTCGCCATCAATGATGCCGTCGACAATAACGTGACCAATATGCACACCATGAGGGCCTAAATCTCTCGCCAAGCCGCCGGCAACAGCGCGAAGACCGGCCTTCGCCGAGGCAAACGCTACAAACGGCCCACGCGACTTTAGCGACGCTGTCGCGCCCGTAAACAAAATAGTTCCCTGGCCACGCTCTGCAAGCCGTTTGCCAGCCTCCCGGCCGATTAGGAATCCCGCATAACATCCGATGCGCCAGGCCTGCTCGAAAAAGTCGGCAGGCATCGTAAGTGTGTCATGGACAAACGCATTCCCGACGTTGGACACAACGCAATCTAGTTCGTCAGGCAATGCGTCGACCGCCTCGAACATCTTCATGACTTGCGCTTCATCCGTGACGTCTGCCACATGGATTGATGCTGCGCCGCCGCCTTGGTTTATTGCCGCCGCGACTTTTTCGATTTTTTCAGCCGTCCGTCCAACAACGACAACATGATAATCGTCGCTGGCTGCGCGACGGCACAACGATGCGCCCAACCCCTTGGCCTCGCCCACACCAACGATCAACGCTATTTTTTTTGCCATATCAGACCTCTCTCAAACGAGCTTGTTAGCAAACAAACAATAAACGGTCTTTGTGATTTGGGAAAGACGCATCCTCGTGAGGCGTGCTAGGTTTAACAGCATCAAAGGTGTGGTTCGCTGGCCAGCTATTTTGGGCACGGCGTGGACGAGATGGGAGGGAGGCCACCGTGAGCTTGTTTGACGAAGTTCCTGACGGATTTCCGTTTGACGCCGATGTTTCAAAGCGCCCGGCAAACTACACCTTGAAATCCGACATCAGCGACCGGGTCGCACTCAGTCTACTTATGGTGATGTGGACCTGCCTTGCTGGTGT
>JAJFHI010000377.1 GCA_021775715.1 Hyphomicrobiaceae bacterium
CCAACGTGCTCAGAATACGGCTTGGAGGCAATCGACAAGAACGGTGCTTGGCGCGGTTTCTGGCTGACGCTCTCGCGGCTCTCACGTTGCTGGCCGTGGGGCACCGCGGGATACGATCCCGTCCCCGACCTCAGTAAAACAAACCATCCATTCGCTCCCTGGCGCTACGGCTTATGGACCGGCGCCCATATGACATCTCAATGGAAAAAAGAAGATCATTAGCGACTAGCCGAAACCGAAGACGGCTGGATTACTTCCTGTTTCGGAGCCGGCAGTCGGGCAAGCCGTGCTGCCGCCATTGCGTTGCCGCCGCGATGGGCGCGTTTGTACCAGAAGCGTGCGCGTTCAATATCCGCCTTCGCGCCGTCAAGACCACGATTGGCAAGACCTGCCGGGTCAAATGTTTCTGCGAAAACAAATGCTGCGTGCGCATTGCCCATGTCGACCACAGCCGACAACATTCCGCGCGCACCATCGACGTCACCTTGCTCAAATAGAACGAGCCCTTCGGCGATTGATTTGTGCGCCTTGTTCAAGTCTTCCGGCGATACGTTTGGTGCTGCGATCGCAAGCCTCATATTGGAGATACCAAGAGGCAGGCTATTGTCGCCAAACCCTGTAACTGTAAGCTCAGAGACCCCCTCCGCGCTCCCCGGCAAAATAAGCTCTGCAATGCCAAGCGCTTCAGGGACCAAAACCCAGCCTCCCTGTCCGTTGCGACTAGCGGCCGTGACTTTCGCGCCGGAGGGCAGTCCTGTGATCACAACCGTGCGAATTTTTTCTGCAAACTTCGGTGACGCCAATAGGATTGGCAGGATTTGGCGAGAGCCACGCGGCGCATTGATGCTCGCGGGGACTGCAAACACTGCATCGAAAGGAACAGGGCTTGCACCTGCCGGATTGGCGAGCGTTTCAACAAGACGCGCCGGGCCGGTGGGGATAAGAATGGGTGATGACTTTACACGAGCGAAGTCGCGCGACGAGTGGGCCGGTGCAAAGTTGTGTGTAACGGCGGCAAGGACTCCGGTGCTGGGTTTGTTGCCATCAAAGGCGTCGCCAACAGTCGTTGTTGCCAATTGCAGGTCTTGTACCGACTTCGCCTGCGTTGTTCGCGATTTCGACCGGTCTGTTTCACCAGCTTGTGGACCACCCGCGTAAGCTGTTGTTCGTGTGTCGGCCTGGGCGAAGGTAGGCTTGGATTCGGAGGGGCGCTGCGTTGTGGGTCCTATATCCATCAACATCGTCACGAGCCCACCGGCGGAAACACCGACCGCCACTAACGCGCTCATAGAAGTACGCCAACGTTGGGCCGATGTTGCAGCTGACCTGAGGCTCGAAAACGACGCAAGGCTGTAACTTGATTTCGGAATCGGTGGCGGCAGGAGTTGTTGTTGAGGTTGTTGCGGAAGTGGCCCGGTTAAGGGGTCATGTGAATGCAGCCCAAAGGTTTGTTTCAAAGCCAGCAGCGTTCCGCCGTAGCGCATAGGTGGCTGGTAATCATTGCGCAGACAGCGCGGCATCTTACCCAGCTCACCTTCCGTGCTCCCTGGTGGAATGACGACACTTTGTTTCGTTGCGGGCTGTAGTCCCTGATAGTTGGCAGACTGGTCGAGACGGCCAGACTTGATACCAAACGCGTTTCCCATCATGTCGTTCGTCCCCCAAGTGTGCCAACTCGTCGTGGTGCGTTCCATGTCCATCTGGGACGAGACATTTCAAGGACCGCGACCTGAGTGGGTCGGCACGTACGCATCAAACTCTGGACCAAGAAGATCCAACGTCTGTCTGTCGGGGTTCGGTAGTGCCCAGTGCAGATGTCTCGAAGACGAGACGGGTGCGGCACCAGCCAGCGGATCAGCGGCCAAAATGCGGCAGCCAATTCGTGGTGGGCGGTCATCCCGTGTTTTATGAAAGACTCTAACGTCATGACTTGCAACACAGTCTGCGCTTGGCCCCCAACAAACAGACGTCTATACAAGCTACCCGACGAGCGGCGCTTTTCAGGCCGTCGGGGGGAAAAAACATGGCACGTATGAGGCGATCTCAAGATGCGGGTATAGGCGCATATCCGTAGCTCCATTCGGAAACGTAGGTGCTGCAGGCGGTTGACATCATTTGGTCGATCGGGGCACAACCCGGGCGCGTGTTCGCTGTCGGCATGAGGCCCGCGAACAAAGCATTTTCCCACTTACCTGCTCGGTATGCAGCGATTGAGATGAGGGACACCATGTCCGAAATCACACTGACGTTTCCTGACGGCGCCGAACGAAACTGCCCCAAAGGCATCACCGGCAAAGCACTCGCCGAGAGCATTTCCAAATCATTGGCCAAGAAGGCTGTCGCGATCTCTCTTGATGGCGAGGTGTCCGACCTTGCCGATGCGATTCAATCTGATGCTGCGGTGAAGATTATCACGCGCACAGATGAGGAGGCCGTAGAATTGATCCGCCATGACGCAGCCCATGTGATGGCCGAAGCCGTCCAGGAGTTGTGGCCTGGAACGCAGGTCACAATCGGCCCCGTGGTCGACAACGGTTTCTACTATGACTTTGCCAAGGACGAACCTTTCAAGCCGGAAGACCTTGAACGCATCGAAAAAAAGATGCGGGAAATCATTCAGCGCAACGATCGGTTCACCAAAGAACTCTGGAGCCGCGACGAAGCCAAGGACTTTTTCAAGTCCAAGGGTGAGACGTACAAAATCGAATTGGTCGACGCGATTCCCGAAGGCGAAGATCTTAAGATTTACAAACAGGG
>JAJFHI010000378.1 GCA_021775715.1 Hyphomicrobiaceae bacterium
GAGTGGTGGCGTGCCGATACAAATGTCATCGGGCGCGATCTGCAAGACTTCGCACGCATAGCCGTCCGCGATGATCAGCAAATCGCGATGGAAGTGCATCGTGGCCTTCATGACGCCGGTTGTACCGGACGTGAAACCCAGCAGCGCTACATCATCGCGGCCTGTGCGAGCGGCGGTGAAGCTTCCAGACTTTGTCGACGCGAGCTGGTCCAGCTCAGCCTTTGCGCCGCCCTCACCGTCGAAAGAAACGACGCGGGATAAGTGCGAACTGGCCGCTGCACAAATATCCATTTCTGCTCGCAGCCGGACATCACAAAGTGCCAGGACAATTTCCGCCTTATCGACAATCGTTGCGAGCTCGCTGGCGCGCAACATCGGCATTGTGTTCACGCCAACAGCGCCGGCCTTCATGACAGCGAGCCAGCATGCAACCATTGCCGGCGTGTTGGCTCCTCTTAGCAGGACGCGATTTCCGGGGACGATGCCGAAATCCTCAATTAATACCTGGGCAAGCCTATCCGTCCATGTCGCGAGTTCGGAGTACGTATGAGAACTGTTTGCCCCGACCAAAGCGGTGCGTTCCCCGTGGCCGTCCGCGACCATCGCGTCGGTTAACGCAACACCTGCGTTTAACCATTCGGGATAGGAAAAATTCTCCATCGCCAATTCCGGCCAGATGCTCTGCGATGGCAGATTGTCTCGAGAGAACGAGTCGATATGACCGCTTGGCCCCAACATACCGTGTCCTTTTGCTCTTGTAGGCGTCGCCGTTGCACCACGAACGTACATGACTGATGCAAGGTAGGGAAAGGACCACCCGGAAAACTATCTAGAAACCCTAATGCCGAGAAATTTTGCAGTCCCGCAAGCAGCCAATTCGTGTCTATCAATTGACAGAAGCCAGTGTTGACGTTTGATGATTGCTGTTCGTCGATAGCTTAGCAGGGGAAACGGGATGTTCGAAGGGTTTACCGATCAGCGGATCGAGGTATCTAACGGCGTAGGTCTTCGAGTGCGTATGGCCGGTAGCGGCCCACCAATACTTCTTCTACACGGTTATCCTCAAACTCACATTTGCTGGCACAAGGTTGCGCCGCAACTTGTGGAGGCAGGGTTTACTGTGGTCGTCAGCGATTTGCGCGGGTACGGCGATTCCGACAAGCCGGTTTCTTGCGAGAACCATGAGCCATACTCCAAGCGTATCATGGCGGCCGATCAGGTGGAGATGATGTCCCGCCTAGGATTTAGCCGTTTTTTTCTGGCTGGTCATGACCGGGGCGGCCGTGTTGCGCATCGTCTCGGACTTGATTGTCCCCAAGCGGTTGAGCGTCTTGCCGTTCTCGACATAGCGCCCACCGTGACTATGTATGCGGGGACAAACCAAGAGTTTGCCACCGCTTACTATCACTGGTTTTTTCTAATCCAGCCGGCACCGCTCCCTGAAAAGCTCATCGGCGCCGATCCGGGCTTCTATCTGCGCAGCAAGCTCGCGGCATGGAGCAAGGGCAATGTAGAAGCGTTCCCGGAAAATGCTGTCGCCGAGTATGTCCGGTGTTTCAATGACCCGGCCTGTATTGCAGCGACGTGTGAAGATTACCGCGCAGCCGCTTCGATCGATCTTGTTCACGACGGGCAAGACGCAGAGAAAAAGTTGGAAATGCCGCTCCTAGCCTTGTGGGGTTCAAAAGGGTTGGTTGGTCGGCTCTATGACGTCGTGGGGACATGGCGAGAGAAGGCAACTGACGTCGAAGGAGTGGCGCTGCTCGCTGGGCATTTCTTGCCGGAAGAAGTCCCGGACGAGACGGCTGAAGCCTTGATCCGGTTCTTTAAGTCCGCATGAAGGCCCGTTCTGTTCTGTGTCCCATCATTCACTCCTCGACCGTGATGATGAGCCAAAAGTCCTTCGTTATGCAAAGACACTTGAAGTGTTCCATAGGCGCTGATGTCAGACACCAAGACTAGAAAATCTGTCTGCATTTTCCGCGTTACCGTCAACTCAGACTGTTTCGTGCACGAATGCGATCGACGCGATGGGCCAATTCCGGACAATACAATGTCTCAGGATCAAGGCACTTGTTCTTTTGAAAGTTTGACGTTCAGAGCTTTCGCATCGCTACGTTTGCGCGTCGCAATTAACACGCCCATGCCGGCGATAATCATTCCTCCCCAGGCCAAAGGGGGCATGACCTCATCCAGCAGAAGCCAAGCAATAAGAGAAGCAACTGGCGGTACGAGAAAGAATAGTGTTGAGACCTTTGCAACTTCACCAGCACGGATCATGGCAAGGAGTAATCCAACTGCTATCAGGGAATTGCCCACAACCAAGTAAAATAACGCACCTGCGAACGGCCATGACCAATCTACATGCATATCTTCTAACACAACTGCCAATGGAAGAACCCCAACAAGACCCGCGGCATAACCAATTAAGTTTGCTGTAACAGGATGATGCGAAAGACCGAATTTTTTCTCCCATAGCGTTGCGATTATAATCCCCGCAAGTCCCAAAAAAGCGAAAGCAAAGCCCAGAATTGAAGGAGCTTCGATCTCGGAACGCGAAACAATGACAAGAATTGTACCAACGAGAGCAAGAGCAAGACCGCCCCAACTTATCCAGCCGATGTATTCTCCGGACCATCTCGGGGCAATCAACGCAACCACAATGGGTTGAAATGACATAATCAGTGCTGCAGTACCCGCTGCAACGCCGTCGCGAAAAGCAAGGTAAGTCATACCGAAATAGATCGCCTGAATCAGGAACCCAACCAAAAGCAGGTGAGCCCAACTACGTCGATCTGTAGGGAGTGGCGGTCTGATAATGAAATACATGATGCTCATCGCAACAATGACGCACGCATAACGCAGTGTCAGCAATGTCATGGGTGGGGCAAACTGTAGCCCAATTTTTGCAACCGCGTAGCCGCCAGACCATAGCAATAAGAAGGCTGCTGGGGCTGCAACAAGCCACAGTGAGCGACGTGAAGGCATAAGATTTCCGGGTTGCAATCAGGAGATTGTTTGAGTCCGCACAAACACAATTCAGAACATGCAAGTGAGCCAGTCTAACACGTCTTTATGGGCGTTCAACACCGGACATTGTCCATGAGGGCTGGTCTCAACGCGATGAGTCGCTATACGGCACGAAGTCATAGAAGCCTTCAAAGTTCTCAGCATAGCCACAGTAGAGACGAGAGCCTGAAAGTCCGCGACGGGTCATTCGCGTAATTCTAGGTGCAAAACAATCTCTTCCGCTCTGCCATCAACAGCAGACAAAATCGGTGCTTACGACAAACCTTGCGAAGGGCCATCCGCTGACTTAGCGTTCAGTATTGCATGGTTTTTTCCGTCAGGAAGCTTGAGACAACTTGAGGCTCTAGGTGAATGCTCAAATTGTTGACCCGACTTAGAACCAGACGCGGGTAGACCAACGGTGATGCGGGCTGCCGCACTTTGTTTGACAACCGACCCCACGACAGGGCGAGCTGGGCGCTTCGTATGGAGTAATTTCCATCGCAGGCCTTGCCCTGCAAACAGATCGATCTCCGTCAAGTCTCGGACCAGTGCAACACAGCACTTGATCCATATCAATTTGCCAAATTTTGTTGTGGCCTAGTCTAATGACTCCGAAATAGCGCTATTGGAATGGGAAGCCTCCATGAATGATGAGGATGGGAACAGTGGGTCACGCCCACCGCGTTTGTCGCGTGCGACCGATAAACGTGTAACTGCGGCAGGCAAAGCCAGCAGTACTGCTCCTGAGTCCGGTCAAAACTCCGCTGAAACAGTCACGACGTCTGCCGAGAAGAATGCCTCTCGCCGCTCGGCTGAAATACGTCATAACAAGGATGCAATCCGAAGAATCTTCGAGACCGGCGAATACCCATACAAAAAAAAGGTGCGGCGTGCTGTCTACGAGAAGCAAAAGGCTGAGTTGCAGACTGAATTGCTAAAGGTGCAAGACTGGGTCAAGGCGACCGATCAAAAGATCGTTTTGATATTCGAAGGACGTGATGCCGCCGGGAAAGGCGGGACGATCAAGCGGTTTACAGAGCACCTGAATCCGAGAGGCTCGCGCGTTGTCGCGTTGGAGAAGCCGACTAACAAGGAGCGATCGCAGTGGTTTTTTCAACGCTATATTGAGCATTTCCCTTCGAGGGGTGAGATCGTTTTGTATGATCGATCCTGGTACAATCGTGCAGGTGTCGAGCGCGTCATGGGGTTCTGTTCTCCAAACGAATACCTGGAGTTCATGCGGGAAGCACCCGATATCGAGCGCATGATGGTTCGCAACGACATCAAACTCTTCAAATACTGGTTTTCCGTGACGCGCGAAGAGCAGCTTCGACGCTTTAAGGCGCGTGAGAGCGAACCCTTAAAAAAGTGGAAGTTGTCGCCAATTGACCGCCAGTCTCTGGATAAATGGGATGACTATACCGAAGCGAAGGAGGCGATGTTTTTCTATACGGACACAGCAGACGCGCCCTGGACAGTTGTCA
>JAJFHI010000379.1 GCA_021775715.1 Hyphomicrobiaceae bacterium
CGCGCTAATTCCGGTGTTTTGGCTTGCGATATTGAAATTCTGGGGCTTCGCGTTCTATAATTTCACGGTCGCGCAACATTCATCGATGGTCTATCGGAGCTGGGATACGTTAATGGCATTCTCTGATGGATTGAAAACGACAATGGTGATTTCAATCGCGATTGGCGTAGCATTTTTCTTACTTTCGCGGAGGTATAAGAACCGCGATGCAAGTTGAGGACTTGTGATGGCTTATGAGCCGTTAACAAGACGACCAAGGCCATCAATGAACTAACATTCAACCCGGACCAATCGATAGGGGCAGATCACCTGAGTCTTGGCATGCTGACGATCTCCAGTGTTGACGTTCGATATCACAACACACCCAGCACCGAAGCTATTCTCGTAGTTCATCCCGCTGAGCGATCACTATTTCTGTTGGTTTTTTCCAGATTTCAATCGCCGCCATCTCCGCCGCCATCTCCGTCACCGTCACTATCCCAAGCGCCACCCGTTTCCGAGGGATCTTGGAGCGAAGTTCGTTCACCTCCATGCCATTCTACCCAAACATATACGCCATCTTCACGTCTATGCAGGGAACTGCGGCGGACTCTGTTTCGATAAAAAACGAAGCCAATTGCCGCGATCGCAAGAACCGCGCAAATAAGGCTGAACTGCCATCCGTTTTCGGAGTTACTACTCAGCATCTAATCTTCCCTCCACTCGATTAAAATTATGCACATGGTGGACATTAGATGACTTTGCAGCATCTGGAGAAGGGCTCTTTCCTAACCGTGGCCGCACACGATAATATTCGCGTTATCACCCCACTGTTCCCCGTCAAAGCCTATGAGACAGACTGCGGTGCTTTACTAAAGGAGGTTTTCTGGCTCATCGTGATCCAATGAGGGATGACGAATGACAAAGAGACCAGAGCAGCCAATGTAATGACGGTGCATGCGGGTAGAGGGACAGCAATGTTCGGGTCAAAAAATGCAGCACTATTTCAAAATTTTATGACAGACTTGGCACCCCACTCCGTCCGCCACTCCTCAGGACAAAACTGACTGAGCACATCACCTTCCATCAACTGTTGGTCCATCGTTATCTTAGGGTCGACCAAGCAAGTGTAGAAATTTGCACAAGGAAAACAGCTATGCCCCTAGCAAATGTCAACGGAGTGAGTTTGCACTATGAGCTAAGTGGTCTGGACAATGGACCACCACTCCTTTTTTCCAATGCGCTGGGAACCGACCACACTATATGGGACAAACAGGCCACGGCCCTGTCGGCCAACTATCGCGTCATCCGTTATGACACGCGCGGACATGGCAAGAGCGGTTATGAGACAAGCTACAAGAGTGTCGGCGTTCTCGCAGACGACGCACTGGCTTTGCTCGATCACCTCGATATCAAACACACACACTTCTGCGGTTTGTCGCTTGGCGGTCTAACGGGGCAAGCCATCGCGTTGACCGCTCCGCAACGGCTAATTTCACTAACGTTGGCAAACACTGGAGCACATATTCCAACGCGCGGTAGGTGGGACGAACGCATTGCAGATGTCGAAAAATATGGTCTTACGGCTGTCACACCGAAGGTGATTGAGCGTTGGTTTACGCCAACATTCCGCGCGCGTGAAGCTGATCGCTTTAAGGTCTTTCAAAAACGATACGGTAATGTTGCAGATTCCAAAGGTTACATCGCCTGCTGCATCGCCGTGCGCGATGCTGACTTTCGATCGCAGCTGTCAGAGATCACAACACCAACTCTCGTGATCGCAGGCGACGAAGATATTGCAACCCCCACTGCACTCGCACAAGAACTGGCCGTCGACATTCCCTTAGCACGCCTTGAGATCATCTCGCCGGCCGCGCATTTGTCGAATCTTGAACAACCTGACGACTTCAACAAGTTACTCGCCGAGCACTTGAAATCCAATTCCGTTTAGAAAAAGTAATATCGAGTATTCGAAGGCTGCGATGATCACAGATCTGCGCCTTGTTTTCTTTCCCTGCCCGGGCTCTTTAATTGAGAATTCGCGGGTATTACCCCTCGGGCTGGCGGCTTGCGCGATCCCCGAGCCCAACATGGCGACAACAAAGAGAATGTCACTCCATATAAAGCGGGGTCAGTCCAATCTGTTTAATTCTTTATTCTAGAGTCATATTGTGAAATTCGTTCGCCAACGAACCACTGCTCGGCTCTTCTGTATTGGTGATCCGAACGCTGAAAGAAACCTTCGTTCCTATTAGTCTATTTCTGGCCGATGCCGCATTCTCAGCACATAAATTTTCACACCAATTTTCGTAGCAAACACCAAATAAACGCTTTCCATTCTCATCCCGAACAGCAAAATTTGTGGCATCACCGCAGTCAACTTCAATTATGGTGCCAGTAACACGCATTTCGGCAGCGTATGTCGGGGAAGAAAGTACAAAACCTGCTAGTAGCAAACAAATATTCGTCAGCAGTTTGGTTCTTTTCATATCAACACCTTCGCGACCGGTTGTTGTATTTATCAGTAGGTCGAATTTGGACTACGAACTAGTCCTATGCAACCTTCAGTTAAGGGCATTGTTTCCTTGAGACTGAAGCCTAGCAATTTCTGAAACACTCGAGTTGGCGCGTTCTGCAGTCTTCGCCAGCATCTCGTGCGGTGGCCTTCTCTCCTGTTCGTTTGTAATTTCGTTGCGCTTTGGCTGTGCAGCTCTCATGCTTTTCGTTGCACTGCTTGCGACATACGTTCGTGCCAGCACTTTGCCCGGTCTGGTTTTGATCCCCGGGCTTCCAGCCATCGACAACGACGATTGTTCCCATCTCGTCATTGTTGTCGTAGCGGGTGATATACAGCGTGTCTTCGCGCGCGAGTAGATTACGAGCTAAAAATGGACCATCGCGGGGTTCAATGACGCGTAGAATGGACAAGTCATCGGCGGATAAGATCCAGATCAAGCCGTGTCGACCGACAGCAATCACATAGTCACTCTCAACGGTTACCGATTGGACGGTCTGTTCAGGAAGCAGGACACGGGCTATTTCTTCTTCCGGAAACCTTTTGGGAGAGTGTTTGCGTTGCGGCATCGTCTAGTGACGTGCACGATAAGTGCCTGAAGTTGCCTTGATCCCAATACGAATGAGATCACTTGTTCTTACGACGACAGGTGAAACTCGAGCTCACGCAACAACCGCAAAATATCTTCATTCGAATATCGCTTTCGAGTCATCAAACCATCCTCCGCAGCTTGGTAGAGTTTTACAAAAATAATGACTCAGTTTTAAGTGGGAAGGACACGGGGAGTAGCAAATGGATTACGGCCGATTCTTAGAGAAGCTGATGGTTATGGATGACGTGGCTTGGAAACGTCATGCGAACCCTTGGAGTGTTTGGACGCGTGTCGCGATTCTGCCGCTCTTCGTTTTGGCAATCTGGAGCCGGGCATGGCTCGGCGCTTGGATCGCCATACCAATACTCTTGCTAGTCGTATGGACCTACTTAAACCCACGTGCGTTTCCCAAACCGGTGACGACAAAAAGCTGGGCATCGCAGGCGACGTTCGGCGAGCGGGTCTGGCTCAATCGTAACGCCAAGCCGATACCCGCTCATCATGTCCGGGTCGCGCATATCCTCAGCGGGCTGTCGGCTCTGTCTCTCATTCCAATGATGTACGGCTTGTACGCATATCAACCGGTGGCCACGTGTTTAGGCTTGATCTTACTAATCGTCAGCAAGTTCTGGTTTCTCGACCGGATGGTGTGGCTGTATCAGGACAGCAAGGACGACGATGAAGAATATAGTTCCTGGCTCTATTGAGGTTCGCCACAAAATGAAAATTGCAATCAACGGATGTGGAGTTGCCGGGCCGACGCTGGCGTGGTGGTTACAAAAATATGGACATGAACCCGTGTTGTTCGATCAAGCCCCGGGTCTTCGCACCGGCGGTTATATCATCGATTTCTGGGGAACCGGTTATGACGTTGCCGACAAGATGGGTTTGGTTGCCAGTTTGAAAGACGACGCCTATTTCATTAAGCACGTGCGAACGGTTACGGCGGGTGGATTTACGGCCTCGTCGCTGAACACAAGCGCCTTCCACGATTTCACCAATGGCCGCTATCTAAGTATCGCGCGCAGCGATCTTTCTAAACACATCTATCAAGCTTGTGACGGCATCGAAACACACTTCGCCACTTCAGTCACCGACATCCAGGATCAAGGCGACAAAGTCAGGATAGAGCTGTCGGACGGTCGTCAGGACGTGTTCGACCTGGTCGTTGGTGCCGACGGACTGCATTCGCATGTCAGAGCACTCACTTTCGGTCCGCAAGAGCAATTCGAAAAACATATCGGGTTCTATGTCGCGGCGTTCATTCTCCCTGGCTATTTTCCGCGCGATGAACTGGCTTATGTTTCGCACACCCGACCGGGGCGCCAGATCTCACGCGTGGCGCTGCGTGGTGACCAGACATTGTTTCTATTTGTTTTCTCGAAAAAATTTGTGACTGAGCAACCGGTCGGTGAGGCGGCTGAAAAGACGCTGTTGCGCGATATCTACGGGAACATGGGTTGGGAGGCTAATGCAATCCTGTCTCGGATGGACGAGGTGCGCGATGTCTATTTCGACCGGGTGAGTCAGATCAAAATGCCGGCCTGGACCAAGGGCCGTGTCGCACTGGTCGGTGACGCGGCGGCCTGTGTCTCGCTATTGGCAGGCGAAGGTACCGGGTTGGCGATGACAGAGGCTTACATTCTTGCAGGTGAACTACAAAGAACAGACGGCGATTATGTGGCTGCCTTTCATGCCTATCAAGAGCGATTGCAGCAATACCTTACTCGCAAGCAAGAAGCGGCATTGAAATTCGCAGGGTTCTTTGCTCCCCAAAATTGGTTCTGGTTGGTGGCACGAGACGTAATGATGAATTTGACCTCGGTACCAATTCTGGGAAAGAAACTGCTTGCGGGTAGCTTCCAGTCTGATCTGGACTTGCCGTCTTATGACATGCCCCTGAATCCTCAAAGACAAGAGATGGACAATTAGAATGTCCGCTTCTGAAGATGCAGAAGTCGCAACAATCGCCATGCTTCGGGCGCAGCGTCACGCCGCATCCCTTGCAAGGATAGAGCCCAACACACGCATCAGTCATCGAAAACGAGCCCGTCAGCACTGCCGCGAAAGAGACGGGTCTCGTCTCAATCCGTTAACGTCCGCACCAAACGGAAGCCCAGATCGTGGCTGCGCTCGCCAGCGGGGTTGAACAGGCGGTTTGCCGAACGCAGCAGCTGTGGCGACAAGACCCACGACCCACCACGAATAACGCGCCGCCCGGCGTCAATTTCGTTACGTGCAGTGGTCCGGGCCGCACCATCGCTCGGTGCATGAGCGTAGCTGTCATTCCACACATCCTCGCACCATTCCCAGACGTTGCCATGAACTTGGAAAAGGCCCCATGGGTTCGCGGCAAAGCAATCAACCGGCACGCTGCCCTTGCGATAGCATCCCTGTTTGCCACCGCCAAATGTGTGGTTGCCATCGTAGTTCGCATCCGAAGTTGCAATCGAATTGCCCCACCAGAATGGCGTCACGCTACCTGCACGGGTCACATACTCACGCTCCGCTTCGCTTGGCAGCCGATAACGTTTTCCTGACTTTGCCGTCAGCCACGCCCCATATGCGTTTGCATCGTGCCAGCAAATGCACACCACCGGGTGATCGTCATCTTGATCAAATCCCGGTACGGTCCAAGCAGCGTTGGGATTGCGCTCGAACGCGTTGCCGGTCCAAACATAAGCGCCGATTTGGACCTCGTGGCCCGTATCGCGCACAAACTCAGCGAACTGGCCGCGCGTGATTGCGTGACGGCTGACGGCGAACGGTTCAGCGATGGTAACGGTTCGTTGCGGCCCCTCCGTCTCCCACCAATCCGTGTCATCCGGATAAACTCCAGTTGTGCCGTTCGGATAGGCTTTGCTAAGTGCGGCGATGTCGTCAGGCGCCGAACCCATGGTGAAGCGACCGGCAGGAACAACAACCATCTCCGGGCCGCGTGCGATATCCTGGAACCATTCTGTCCGGCCTGCGCAGGGTGAAAACCGACCGTCGTTCGAATTTGTGAGATAGGGTGCGTCGACAATAATTGGGGCATCACGGTGCACCGGAACGTCAAGTGCGTCAGATTTTCGTGACATAGTTCGACTCCTCACACGCTGGGCTACGACTGCCATCGTAGGACGAATAGCGGAAGTGGTCACTGGCTCCCGCAAAGACCACTCCCGAGCGTGCATCGACACACGTGATTTCCATGCTTATGCGCGGTGCCTCCACCAAATATTGTGATCGTGTATTTAGAGCTGAACGTTTGGTAAAGGACCCCAACGGACTAGCAGCTGTCACAATGGTGAAACAATGATGAAGACAGTCAGGCTTGGTCGTATGGCTAGGTCGAGCCATTTAGCCACGCACCAAAACTAATGGCTCAGCATTAAACGGCTGGGACAGTTCCGATCAGGCCGAAACAGAATTATGATAAACGCTCAAAAATTTTCCCGGATGGTAGTGCGCGAAGGCGGGAACGCGTCCTAGTGTCAATGAAAGCGATCTAAATGGTGAACTGGGACAAGCGGTACGCTGACGCCGAAGCGAGCGGTGCCATGTTCGGAAGGGCAGCGAACAACTACGTGGTGCAGACGATGGCGCGCGGTGATTTCAGAGCCAAGACCGCACTTTGCCTGGCTGACGGAGATGGGCGCAATGGGCGGTTTCTGGCAAGCCGAGAGCTTGCTGTCACCGCCGTCGATCTTTCCGCGGTTGGGACAGATTTGGCCTTGCGACTCGATACCGAGGCCGGTGTCAAAGTCGAGCGTATCGCTGCCGATCTTGCGGATTGGAAGCCGGATTGCGAACGGCGCTGGGATGCCGTGTTTCTCATCTATCTGCATTGCTCACGGGCCGTGCGCCGGAGGGCTGTTGAGCTGGCGGCCCGTCACCTTACGCCTGGTGGATGGTTTATTGCCGAGGGTTTTGCCATGCGTGTCTATGATGGTCCGCACATGGGGCCGCCAGACAGCGACCTGCTTTATAGCGTCTCCGATTTCGATGCGTGGCTTGGCGGTTTCGAGGTGATGGAGGCGCTGACCGGTGTCGTCCGGCTGCAGGAAGGCGCGAAGCATCAGGGGCTGGCCCAGGTCGTGCGGTATGCGGCATTGCGCAGTGGCGGCTGAGACAGACTGGGGTGTTTTACTAAGGGAGGTTTGTTGGCTCATCGTGATCCAATGAGGGATGACGATTGGCTCGACGACAAGGGCATGTCTCACACCAGATATGCGCCGTATCATCGTCAAACTCAGGGCAAGACCGAACGCTGGCCTCAGACGCTTGCAGTACGCAATGGCTGCTGATTAAATCCAACCAGATGAGCTAAGGTCTCCTGAAATGGAAACCGCCATCTGCCTCAAATTATCGGCTGACGGACAGGTTGTTCACCCCGAGCAGAGTATTTTTTATAGCATCTGAACTCCAATTCAATTCCGGATCATTCGTTGGGTGACCGCAAACCACAGGGGGTACGATCATGACCTTTAAGATTAGCGATCTTGCAATTTTGCCCATTGAGACGGCAGTGGGCACGACCAAGGTTCTTTTCGAGCGGGCCAAACAGTTATTGGGATTTGTGCCGAACGCGTATCGAGCGATGAGCAACGAACCAGCGCTTTATAAAGCGTACGCGACGACTTACGCCTCGTTCCGCGCCGAGTGTGGCTTCACTCCCGTCGAACAGGAGGTGATCTTCCTGACGATCAGCCGCAAGAACGGTTGCGAATATTGTATGGCGGCTCACAGCTATATTGCCGACACGATGTCAGGTGTTTCAACCGAAATCACGAACGCGATCCGATCTGACCGTCCGATCGAAGATTCGAAGCTTGCTGCGTTGGCCGCCTTCACTACGCAGATGTTCACTTCAAGAGGGCGGCCGACGGATGCCGACGTCTTAGCTTTCAAGGCCGCCGGGTATAGCGAGCGAAACATTCTCGGAGTAATTCTGGCGCTCAGTGTTAAAACGCTGAGCAACTATTCGAACCAGGTGTTCGATACACCCGTCGACGATGAGTTCAAGCCTCGCCTATGGAAGGCCGCCTGAGCCCATTGTTTTCCGACACTTACGAGATCCGGGCACAGCACTAACGGGTCAGGACTTGAATTCGACAGTCACAAACTGCAGTGGCGTATCACCGATGTTTTCAAGATCGTGCACAAAGAATTCGCCATCGGTGAGCTCGAAATGCTGCGTGTCGCCAGCTTCATAGGCAGTCTCCTTTACGGCTCCATCGTGGTAGTACGACCGAGATTTACCGGGACCAACGGCCGTCCAGAAATACGTTTCATCATGACGATGGAACGGCGCGCGATCACCGGGTTTCAGTTCCAGATGCCAAATCCGAAGTTTGTCGGTCTCCGAAACGAGTCGTGAACCAACCTGACGATTGGTCCAATTTGCGACGATCTCTTTTCTCTTATTCTCAGGCCAGTTTGCAATTTTTTCAACGTCGGGAGGAGTGACCATAAACGCCTCATATTACTCGCTTGCTCATTAGTATCGATGTCAATAAATGCCCTTACCGCATATATTTTATGCATTTGACCATAATATAAATATTCACTAGTGATCAAGTGATCACTTTTTATTGCCGACTGAGTTTGTGTTGATCAATCGGCTCACCCATACCGGGAGGTCTCGTAGCGAGCTTCAAATGCTTCGAAATTATCAAACTACGGCAGACCCATATTCATAGCTGTTGCTTGATCAATGATTCCTTATGTTGCGGATCACTAACGCAATGACGCACATTTTGCAGCGTGTCCATCAAGGCTGGCACAGGAGAGGAAACGCCATGAGCTCAACACTGACACGCCGAAACATTGTGAAGGGCACTGTTTTGTGTGCAGGCGCAGCAACATTACCGGCGCCGGCTATTGCACAAGGTGGCACCGAACTGAAGATGTTGACGTGTTGGCCCAAGAACTTTCCGGGCCTGGGGACGAGTGCCGAACGATTTGCAAAACGCGTCGAGCAAGCGAGCGGTGGCAAGTTACGTATAAAGGTATTCGGTGCCGGAGAAATCGTGGCACCGTTCGAAGTGCTCGATGCCGTCGCTTCCGGTGCGGGTGATCTTACGCATGACACCTCTTACTATTGGTTCGGCAAGGATCCCGCGTTCGTCTATTTTGCAGTTGTTCCTTTCGGATTGACGGCAGACGAACATTTTACTTGGTTGAAGTGGGGCGGTGGTCAAGAACTTTGGGATGAGTTGGGTGCGGCGCACGGTGTCAAACCGCTGGCCAACCTGAATACCGGCGCACAAATGGGCGGCTGGTTTAAGAAACCAATCGAAAGCGCCTCGGATCTGCAAGGGTTGCGCATCCGCTATCCGGGCCTAGGTGGTCAAATGCTGTCTCAGCTCGGTGCGACACCTGTCAACATTCCAGGCGGCGAACTTTTCACATCCCTGCAGTCTGGCACAATCGATGGGCTTGAATGGATTGCCCCATGGAACGACCTTGCCTTCGGGTTTCACCGTGTAGCAAAGCACTATTATTATCCCGGCTTCCATGAAATGGGACACACGTTATCATCCTATGTCAACTCGGACGTGTGGTTTGGTCTAAGCGACTCCGAAAGATCAATCATGCAAACCGCGGCGGATGCCGAATACATCACGTCTTTGTCGGAATATAACGCGCGGAATCTATCGGCTCTTAAAACTTTGATCAAAGACCACGGCGTGCAACTGCATAAATGGCCAACCGAGATCGTCGACAAGATGAAGAGTATCGCGCCGGATGTTCTGGCGCAGAACGCAGCAAAAAGCCCTCTCGCTGCAAAGGTGAATAAGAGCTGGATTGCATTTCGAGAGTCACAGCGTCAATGGAATGAGATCGGCGACTATGCCAACATGCGATTGAAGCAAAAAGGGTAGTTCGGTCCAGTGCTGATATCAACAGAGAGTCTGGGTGCAGTCCGTCAAACCGGTGCGTGTGGGATTGTCCAGATCACTTCATTTGGTTCACCAAGCTAGACCTACAGACCGTTTATCAATCTCACCCTGGAACCGCCGATGCGTGATGACCACAATCATATGAAGGGTTCGAATTGGCTCGACAAAGTGATTGAGAAACTCGGGCTCGCTGTGAGATGGCTTGCCGTCGCCATGGTGCTCCTACAGTTTTTTGTTGTTGTTGCCCGATACCTTTTTGATGTGGGCTCGGTCATGGCACAAGAAGGCATCCTCTATCTGTTTGGGACGATGTTTATGCTGGCTCTTTCCGATGCTCTCGCGTCGGACCGGCATGTCCGTGTCGACATACTTTACCACTCCCATTCACGCCGGACGAAACGTATGATTGATGCAATGGGTATCGTGTTTTTTTTGCTACCTCTATGCTTGTTCATGCTCTGGACGTCCAAAGACTACGTGCTCAGTTCCTGGACGTCGCTCGAGGGATCTCGCGATGTCGCCGGACTACCCGGCGTGTTTCTATTTAAAACTATAATCCCAATTGCGCTTCTCCTAGTGATCGCCCAAGCCATTGCTATTCTGTTTCGTTGCCTTTCTTCTGAGGAGAACGGCGATGCCTGATCCCAATATTCTCTACCTGATTGCGCTATTTTCCGGTGTGCTCTTGTGTTTGATGTCAGGGTTTCCGGTCGGCTTCGTATTGGGAGGCGTCTCGCTTTGGTTGGCCGGGTTGGGCGCTCTGTTTGGTCATTTTGATGCTTCCTTCCTGTCTGCCATTCCGCAACGCATCTATGGCGCTATGACAAATGACATCCTGCTGGCCGTCCCGTTGTTTGTTTTCATGGGCACCATGCTAGCGCGCAGTGGTATCGCTTCGGAATTGCTTGATGGTATCGGGCGTCTGTTTGGCCGCCGCCGCGGTGGGCTGGGCTTTGCCATCACGCTAGTCGGCGCGCTGTTGGCCGCATCCACAGGGATCGTTGGTGCCACCGTCACGACAATGGCCGTGTTGTCGCTCCCGGTGATGCTTAGATGGGGGTACTCGCCGCGACTGGCCGCCGGCTCGATCTGCGCCGCTGGAACCCTGGGCCAAATCATCCCGCCGTCGCTGGTTCTGGTCCTGTTGGCCGACACGATTTCATCGGCGCACCAAAAAGCTCAATTGGCTATGGGTAATTTTTCTCCAGATGCCGTTTCCATTTCGGACCTGTTTGCAGGAGCCATTGTCCCAGGGCTGCTGATGGTGGTGGTGTTTCTGATTTATCAAACTCTGCTGGCGGTACTGAAACCAGACACCTGCCCACCGCCTCCCGAAGACGACACCGAGGATTTAAGAATTACAATGAGCGCCCTGGCAATGCGACTGATACCGCCGCTCGGGCTTATTATCGGTGTGTTGGGCTCCATTCTTGGCGGTGTCGCAACACCTACGGAATCGGCTTCGATCGGTGCTGCAGGTGCAATATTGCTGGCGGGATTTGGAACAGAAGGCCGCAATAAAGCCAACAACGCCCTTGCTTTCCTGGCTCTTGCCGTTCTGCTAAAGCAGGGCCTCTTTGAGTGGATCGACGTTTCTATCCAGATCGAGCGTGCTGTTGTTGCGATCCCGGTCGTGATTTTTGCGGCCTATTTCGCGCAAGCTCTCATAAGAACTTTCCAGATCGGTGCTTTGGCGAGCACGGCGACTGAGACCGCGCGTCTCAGCGCGATGGTTTTTATGATCCTAATCGGCGCTGCGATGCTGTCGCTCGTATTTCGTGGATTCGGTGGCGATGAAGCTGTCCAGCATCTGATCTCAATCGTTCCCGGCGGGCCATACGGTGCTTTGGCGGTCGTGCTGGCTGTTATGTTCCTACTCGGTTTTATCCTCGATTTTATCGAGATTATCTTTGTTATTGTGCCGACGATCGCACCTGTCTTGCTCGCCTCGGGAATTGATCCTATTTGGCTCGCAATCCTTATTTCGTTAAACCTGCAAACATCGTTTCTGACCCCGCCATTCGGGTTCGCACTATTTTACTTTCGCTCAGCTGCACCGCCGAGCATATCGACTGCGGACATCTATCTCGGTGTGGCGCCCTTCATCGGATTACAGTTGTTAGTGCTGTTCATTGTGGCGTTCTTACCAAGCATTTCCACCTGGCTTCCTTATGCACTTCGCTGAAGAGGCGTCGCAAGCGTCAACTCTTTAACACCCAGATGCTGTCAACTGGCTCGCCCCCAACTGACAGCAAGGGCTCAGATAAGCACATGACACAAGCTGTCCCCCCGCAAGCGGTTAAGAAAAAACAAAGGCTGTCACCGCAGGAGCGGGAACACCTCATTGTTACTGGTGCAATCGAGTTTGCATCTGAGCGTGGACTTGGATTTTCCACACGTGAGCTCGCCAATCACTTAGGCATCAGCCAAAGCCTGCTGTACCGGTATTTCGCGACCAAGGAAGAACTGGTCGAAAAGATCTATGAACGTGTCTACCTTGGGCGCTGGAACCCGGAGTGGGATGAAATCCTGGCCGACCGCCAACTGTCCCTACAAGATCGCCTCGAAACATACCTGAAAGATTACGCGAGGGTCGTACTTCAAAAGGACTGGGTTCGCATTTTCATTTTGTCGGCCTTCGATGATCCCGTCATATCTCAGCGCTATACAACACTATTACGACGGCGAATATTCGAACCTATTCTTGCTGAACAGCTCCATGAACTGGGCCTCGAATCCAAGTTTGACCCAGACAGCAGGGAAATGGCGTTGGAGCTAATCTGGGGCTTTCATTCCAGCGTGTTCTATATGGGCGTTCGACAATGGATCTACAATGTGCCTCCCCAAGTCGACATTGATTCCGTGATCAAGGTTCGAGTGGAAACGTTTCTGGAAGGATTCCGAGCATTCTTGCGCTCAGTCGCAACGAAGTGACGGGTGAGACTAATCTCGTTTGGGTGACATGTTTTCGATCTGTGAGTTTGGCGGTGCCTAGCAACACCAGCAGAAACTATAGGACGGGAACGGCTTTCAACGGTTCGCATCCTTCGCCGACCTTGAGCGCCGAGATGGGTGAACATTCTCTCAACGTCGAGGGGAGAAAAATGCCATCCGGACAGCGCTGGGGTCGAGTATGGTGACTTCTACTTGCTCGCTGTCATCACCGGTGTGCGACGCATAAGTTCGTCGATGCGGGCACGCTCTTTTTGAAACGCTGCCAGTCCCTGGGCTTTGAGCTGGCGCGCGCGTGGCACCTGGATCGACATCGGATTGACGAAGCGTTTGTTGACCAGCACTTCGAAATGAAGATGCGGTCCCGACGACAGGCCGGATGATCCAACATAGCCAATGACCTGGCCTTGGCGCACTTTCATGCCCGGTTTCAAACCGCGCGCGATGCGCGACATGTGTCCGTAAGCCGTTTCATAACCGTTGGCGTGGCGAATGCGGACGTATCGGCCGTAGTGACCCTTTCGTCCAGCGTGTTCCACGGTACCATTACCGGCAGCGAGAATCGGTGTGCCCGAGCGTGCCGCCCAGTCGACACCGTTATGCATTCGGCGCTTGTTCAACAACGGGTGGTAACGCAATCCGAAACCGGACGTGAGGCGCACATCCGAGCTGCGTACCGGGCGGCGCGTCAGGAACTTCTTAGAATTGTTGCCCTTCTCATCGTAGTAGTCGACAACACCGTCAGCTGTGCGGAAGCGATAAAAGCGCGAATCTTTGCCACCAACGCTAATTTTGGTGAACA
>JAJFHI010000380.1 GCA_021775715.1 Hyphomicrobiaceae bacterium
CACTGGCGCCGTTCGATGCTTGAAGATTTAGGCATCTTGATTGGTGGCAATGTCATCGCTCGGGACTTGGGCGGACGCGTTGAAGATATAAAAATCGAAGATCTGGGGTCTGCCCAATCGGTTCGCATCAGCGCGAATGAAACAATCATAAGTAAGGGTGCAGGAGATCCAATACAAATCGCAGCCCGCAAAGAACAAATCATCAAGCAGCAGCAGAATGCTCCGCCAAATATCGAACAGGATAAACTCAGTGAGCGACTTGCAAAACTAACTGGCGGGACCGCTGTTATTTACGCTGGCGGGGCGACTCTCGCAGAGCAGACGCGAACGATCCAACTCCTAGATGATTCTGTTGCTGCCACGCGGGCTGCAATCGAATCCGGAGTTGTTGCTGGTGGTGGTACGGCTCTAATTCAAGCTGGGCGCGGCTTGGAGAAACTGATTAAAAAACAAAAGGGTGATGTCCGAGACGGCATGCTTCTCGTACAAACCGCAATTCTACGGCCGCTCGAGCGCATCGCGGAAAATTGTGGAGCAAACTCCGAAAAAGTCGTCGCGGACGTGAAGGCAAGCCACAATGGGACTGGTTTTAACGGGCGCACCAGCAAACTTGAAGATCTTGCCAAATCGGGAATCATTGATCCAGTGAAGGTGACGTCAACGGCTCTACAGAATGCCGCATCGATCGCCAAACTCATTTTGACAACGGACACGCTGATCGCGGACTTGCCCGAGGACCAAGACCCAACGTTCGGACCTGCCCTAGGCGGCGGTGGTGAACTCTTGGGTCGTGGCTAACACGCGACAGTACTGTCGAAAGGTCTCCACGAAAATGGTCACAATAATAAGCAAGCAGGACGGCCCCCGCCTCGAAGACATTCCGCAGTATCGAGCTATTCAGAAAAACCGGCCAATCATTCAAGGGCTCATAAACCAGCTGACTGGCGGCGGTCTTTCCCGCACGGCCAAACCGCAAGGTGAACCGGAAGCAAACAGCACAAAATCGATCCACGTGATGGGATCCCAGCCCGCGAGCGCGCGCGGGCAGCCAGTCGTGCGGATCAGTCTCAACGATCGCGTCGTGATCATGGATAATCTCCATGCCCGCCAGCTTCTGCACCTCGGCAATCTGCGTTACACAGATTCTGGAAAGACATTTTTTGTGGCAACAAAAGACAATGGATTTTTCTCTCCAGTTGATCCGGAGATCGCCGAAGTATTGTCAGATCTCGATGGACTGGTGTTAGACGACGCGGTGACTGAGGACGTTCTTGCCGCAGAGATTACCATTCGGCTGTCACTCGGCGATAGTGAGAAGACGGCTTAGGTTTGATACTCAACACAACAACCTACTTGAACATATAACTCGGGAAACGGGCCACAGCCGTGAAGCCACCGGAGGTGCCGATTGCCAGGCTCAAGCCATCATCGGACCATGCCAGTGCTCGCACGGCGTGGCCGTCGACGCCCCGAAGCAAAAGCTCATCAGGCTTGCCCGTCTCACAAATCACGACGTTTCCGTTGTCATACCCGCCAGCAACGAGATTGCGTTTCCCTTGCGCAGCGGTGGCCGTCACGAGAACAATTCCCTTGGTCCCCGTCTCAAGTGGGATCGAGCGTATCGCAGACAGATCCTTGTCCGCCAGCGGCCAGCAGACAATTCGAAATGCGCCGCTTGTTGCCAAAAAGCCATCGCTCGGTCCCCAGTTAAAGTGTCGACTGGGAGAAGGATAATCAAGCATCGGAACCGACAACCCGTCTGCAAGCCGCCAGGTATGCAGCCCGCCGTCAACCAATGCTGTTGTGATGAAACGCCCACTGGGACTCCAAGCCGCTCGTGCGTGACTGGCTGAATGTGTCAATCGACGTTCTTCTTTTAAATTTTCGCTTATACTCAATATCGAAACGCCACCACAATCGGCGTTGGCCAAGCTCTTGCCATCGGGGCTAAACGCCAGGTCGCTTGCAGGACTTTCGAGCTGCTTCGCTGCCAACAATGCGCCGTCGGATCCCAGCACGCAGATTTCATTTTCAAATAGAGCAGCAATGTTTTTTGTGGGCCCATTTGTGACAAGCGCCCTGGGTCGACCACGCTTTCCCTCACACAACGGATCGATCTGACCGTCAACTTTAATGCTGTAGATTTGACCGCTTTCCGTCACAGCGACAAAGCCGCCGTTCCATCCTGAACATACAGATACAAAATGACTTTCCGGCGCGGAGAATTTAAGCAAGGGCATAGTCGGTTTCGTGCGCGATGTTATCATCATGCGCCCGACGCCGGACTCAATGCGAGTCCTATTCTCAGCCTCATCCGGATCGGCAGCCGGCGCTAATGCGACTGCACCCGTCGTCGTGAGGAACGCCACTGACTTATTGTCAAAGTCAAAGATGGCTTCTTCCACACCGGCATCGAGTTGCCACGCGCGGGCAACGAGTGACATGAGACTGTTGTCCTGCATCGTGTCTTGCGACATATAACGCTCCAAATTCGGTCGACGTGCGCCTGCCTGATCTAACGTTATTCTGAATGCAATAATTGCACGCGTCTACCGGCAATCGCCAGCAGTTACGTGTTGGGAACATCCTTTCGGAGGCTTTTCATATCTTCGATAGAGTCCAATATCTGCTGCAAACCGCCAACACCGGATACAAAATGATCTTCAGCGTTTTTTATATGCGCTGAAAATGAATCCCACAGGTCAAGGCGGCGTATGCGTTCAGGATCTGGACCCAGCTTCTCTAGGTCGGGCAACCGTATACTATGGTTCAACCCAACGCCCGCCACGACGAATTCGGCGAGTTCCCGCGCATGTGTTTCCATGAATGGCAACAACAAGGGGTGATCGCCAAATGTCACCGAACGGGCCTCGAGCTGCTCCTTGATGAAGTCCTGAAAGTAACGCTGCAGCATGTAGAGGCTCTCACCCATAATGCGTGGCGTGAAAATCAAGTCATGCTCAGCGCGCGCAATAAGCGCGGTCGTCAAATCCTGGTGCGGATGACTTCGTAGATTGAATGATGACGGCGATTTATTACGAGGGGGATCGGTCATTGACCTCACATCGATGGTTAGAATGTTCGAATGTCAGCTTTTTCGCTCTCGCCTTTTTGCGATAAGCTGACAATCCTATCATGGCGAAGGAAGGCCGCGCTAAAGTCTGTTTCCCCTTTTTCAAGGTGCAAAGATATGGTCTCCATCACGAGCGCCTGCAGCTGCCAGGCTGTCGTGATGCCGGGCGTCTTTCCGCCGAAGTACTTAGTCACTTTGACGTCTAGCTCAAGATCCCCGTGCCACTCAATCACGACCGAAGCAACGGGGTCTTCATCATACGCGATCTCGAGCAACAGACTCTCAGATTCGCCTGCGCTGCCAACATGATGATCCCTCTTGATGATTGCAAGTTGTGCCGGTGCCATAAGCCTTCCCTAGTAGGTTTGCTGCCAGAAGGCAGGCTGCCGGCGTCAGTGTTTTGATCCGAGCCCAAGGACGCGATAAACTGTATTGCGAGACACCCCGAGACGCCGTGCGGTTTCTGCGATGTTATGGTTCGTCGCTTCGTACGTCGAAAGAACGTGCGCATGGCGAAAATCCCGCAACCCGCCACCGGTTCCAGGCTGGGCCGTCGGACCTGCTGCCCGGTTGCCGAACATGCTCGTAACATGTGATGCTTCAATACGGTTTTCTTTCGCATTGAGGAGCAACCTTGCCAACACACTGCGCAATTCGCGCATATTACCCGGCCATGATCTCTGTGATAGCAGCGTCGCAGCTTCGGGTGTGATCTGGCATGTCACGTCGTGCGTGGACAGGAGATAGGTGGCGAGCGTCACGAAATCAGTGCGTTGGCACAAGAGCGGCAGCGTGACTTGAAGTGTGTTGAGCCGGTAGAACAAATCTCCACGCATCCGCCCGTCCGCAATCGCTTGGTCAAAGTCGACATTGCTTGCGGAAACCAGCTGGACATTGATCTTAACTGGAGAGCCACCGACAGGTCGCACGGTCCAATCGTCGAGCAGGCGCAGTAAAACAGTCTGCAACCCAATCGGCATATCGCCAATTTCATCTAGGAAAAGTGTGCCACCATCGGCCTGTTTGGCAAGCCCTGTCGACCCGCCGCGGCGTGCGCCGGTGAATGCACCATCGGCATAGCCGAAAAGTTCGGCCTCGATCAGATTTGCCGGAATTGCCGCGCAGTTTACAGGCACAAATTGGCCTTTGCGCCCGCTCATGGCATGAGCGTGGCGAGCCAAAAGCTCTTTGCCGGTTCCGGTTTCGCCCCCGATCAATATCGGCATGCATCTCCTGGCGGCGCGCGCCACCTGCTCGACAATGTCACGAACATTGACGTCTTCTGCAATAAGGGTTGGCGCTGCGGTCTCTGTAGCACCACGATCGCGGCGCTGGCCCGCGTGTTCTGCGGTGGATGCCCGCGACTGACTGTTTAAAAAAACCGGCGCGTCGCTGAACTCTTGAGATAACAGGGATTCGATAAAGTCATCGATTTCAGTGCCGCGCTGATTGCGGCCAACCATGGTTTTTGTTCGTCCTTCGCTATGCCTTTGCGAAAGAATAATGATCGCACCTAGTTCCACATCGCCCTCGGTTACGAGTTCAGTACGGGCACTGGGTAAAAGAAGCTTGATTGTACCCAGCCAGCGGTCAAACGGCACCGATCGCAGACTGGGCACGTTTGTCTTATCTATCGCGGCGGCGTTCTGCTGCTTCACAAGCTTTAGTGCATTGCTCGTCACGCAAACAATGATGCCACGCCGGTCAACGACAATTGTCTCTTCATTCGTCCAATTGCGTCGCATGGCGCGATAGCGGCGGACGAGCTTCCAGTGATCAATCTTGATCGACTTGGCCATCACAGCCTGAATATTGTCCGCAGCGGCAACGGCCAAAGCCAGGCTCTGGCGGCTGAAGTTTGAGGC
>JAJFHI010000039.1 GCA_021775715.1 Hyphomicrobiaceae bacterium
GAGCCACTTGCCTTTTGACAGTTGATACAATGGCAGTGCGCTACCACAGCGGGCTCGCCATCCACTTCATAGCGAACAGACCCACATAGACAACCGCCCCGGTGAGTTCGCAATGCTACGTCGATGATGTCTGCGTCGTGATGCCGGTTCGGGGTCCGTGCGGCTGCCATCTACTCACGTGCTCCAAGTTGATCACGACCAATTTCAAAGGCATTTGCTACAAACAACGGTAACTGGCTTTGGATGTCACTTAGCGTGAGAATTTCCTCACCGGTGGCAATCGCTCCGACAAAACCATCGCGATGCCAATGTCCCGGCGCAGGCGCGGGAGGGAGTTTGTCGGGATCCAAATGCGGCCATGGGTTCACATAAAAATAGGGCTGGTTGTAGCTCTCGTCGCCAGGAGATAGCCCGACGCCAATGCCCCGTGCCGCCTCAGCCGAACCTTGCTCTAATCCCACATATGTCGCGATGTCAAAATGGTGGGGCCAACACCGAACTGGACTGGCGCCTGGACGAAACCCAGACAAGCTTGAAGCAAAATCCGACAGCACATGGTGTGCCGTGTTAAACCACGCGGCCAGAGAGGCCAATTGTTCGCCAAGGTCTTTGGTACTGTAGGTCGAAATGTCCGCCACGTCCTTCGGAAGGTCGTACGGCAACGCGCCCTTCGAGGCGGCCTCCAATCCAAAGCGGATCAGCTGCGTGTCGAGCCAGCCGCGCGCATCGGCGTTGGTGATGCCATCAAGCTCAAAGCGCTCGGCAAGTTGCCCATTGCGGGTTAGTCCGAGCCGTAACGGATTAAAGCACAACGTTGCATGTGTTTGTGCGCCGCCGTCTTCTAGGGGATGAGACACGAGCGATTGGGTTTCCGAGTTCCAACCCAAATTCGAGTGGCTATCATCCGGGACGGGTTGGAGATTGGCCCGTGCGGCCATCGTGACGAGTTGTGCTGCCCGATGCGCAAGCGCGCGGGCTTGACCAAGACCGGTTGGCGGAGAACTACGTAGCTGCTGAACGGATATCATTGGAAACTTCCTCATTTGAAGTTTGGTTGAACCATAGAACAGATGAACTCGATATTGGGCAATGGTGACTGGACCTGCCCCAGATTTCTGACAACAGAATAAAGTTGTATTGGGTTAGATATGGTTCATTTCGACATTTGGAAGTGCGCGGCGATGCGGCAACTCAACATTCAACAGCCGACCGTAGCGCGCCCAACGGCGCGCGCCGCGTTGGGCCAGGAGGAGACCAACGCCGCTTCCATCGGCATCTGTCTTGCCGGGAAACTTGAGCAGTGGCATATTCAATGACGCATATGTATGTTTTTTTGGCGCGTGCTAAATTGCATTAATCGAACAAAGTTACTTTTCTGGAAGTTTCCATGGACGATGATCACGATCACGGCTCTGAGCTTTCTCCGATGGAGGCGAAGGTTCGTGCGTTGGAGACAATCTTAACGGAAAAGGGCTATTTCGACCGTAAGGCACTGGACGAAATCGTCGAGACCTATGAGACCAAGATTGGCCCACGCAACGGTGCCAAAGTCGTTGCACTCGCCTGGTCCGACGAAGCATATCGTGAACGTCTACTAACGGACGCGTCAGAGGCGATTGCTGAGCTTGGCTTCACTGGACGACAAGGCGAGCACATGGTGGCTGTCGAGAATACGGAGCAGGTCCACAATCTTGTCGTGTGCACTTTGTGTTCGTGTTACCCGCTACCGACGCTTGGTCTACCACCCGTGTGGTACAAGTCCGCACCCTATCGTTCACGTGCGGTAATGGATCCACGTGGCGTCCTGGGCGATTTTGGTTTGAAACTGCCGGACAATATCGAAATTCGTGTCTGGGATTCGACAGCTGAGATGCGATATCTCGTAATACCACGGCGACCTGCTGGCACGGACGGCTGGGACGCGGAACGCCTTGCTGAGCTGGTAACGCGCGATAGCATGATTGGTACAGGGCTAGCCAAGACGCCCGCACAATTAGGAACGCCATCATGAACGGAGGTCAGGATCTGGGTGGCATGATGGGATATGGTCCGGTTGAACCAGAGGCCAACGAACCAGTTTTTCACGCAGAATGGGAAAGACGCGTTCTTGCAATGAGCGTTGCTATGGGGCCGGCAGGTGGTTGGTCTGTTGATCAATCACGATTTTCTCGAGAGAACCGCCCTGCCCATGAATATCTAGCAATGAGCTACTATGAAATCTGGTACGCCGGTCTGAAACAGCTCTTGATTGATTTTGAACTTGCGACGCAAAACGAAATTGAAACCGGGAAGGTCATTGCTCCGGCCAAGAAGCTGAAGCGCATAATCAAAGTCAATGAAGTCGGACAGATGCTTTCAGATGGTAGTCCCGCCAGCCGGGACTTGAGTGGCAAGCCACGCTTCGTTAACGGCGACCGAGTTAGTGCGAGGAATATTCATCCTGTAAGTCATACACGACTTCCACGTTACGTTCGCGGTCGTACCGGAGTGATTACACAGGTGCTTGGCGCACATAAGTTTCCCGACGCCGTTGCATTGGGTGACAACGACGCTGCCCAGTGGCTTTACACTGTTCGTTTTGACGGCCGTGAGCTTTGGGGCGATGAAGCTGACCCAACCGTCACCGTTTCGGTTGATGCGTGGGAAAGTTATTTGGAGCAAGCAGATTGACTATGAACATCGCTCCGAAACTTTTGCTTGGCCAACCTGGCGACGAAGATGGTCCAGTGTTTGATAAGGCGTGGCAGGCCCAAGCATTTGCGACGACAGTCATGCTGCACAATCGCGGAGTATTTACCTGGACTGAATGGACAGCTGCGTTATCGCGGGAAATCAAGTCTGCGCAGGCTTCGGGCGATCCTGATATTGGAGACTCTTACTACGATCACTGGCTCAACGCTCTTGAGCGCATCCTGGTCGACAAGAGGATCACCAAGCCAGGTCAAGTTTCCGATCTCACCGATGCCTGGCAGGAAGCCGCGCTAAACACGCCTCATGGGCAGCCGATTGAGCTTGTACGACCGACATAGTTTACAACGCGATGAGCTTGCGTCAGAATTTTTTCCGCGATTGCGGTTCGATGCGAATGGCTCCTATGGGTCAAATTGGGAAAGGCACACACGGAGTATAGCGCCGCCGAACATGCCTCAGGGCCGGAAGCAGATCGCTCAATCTGAATTATTTTCAAGCCGCCCATTAGAGGAAGAACACCGCGACAATTGCGGTGACTTAAAAGCCGCGCTTGTAAAGGACGATATCTTCGCTATGCAGCACGCCGGCTCGTTCACCGATCCAACTGGTCTAGCATCTCATCAATGCGTGTGAATTTTTCTCTGGGTTTTCCCTTTGCGGTGCCGCGTTCGATCTCGGCGGAGTCGATTTTTTGCCAATCAGAGAATGTCACCTTTTTAACGTCGCTCTCCTTGAGAATAGACAGCAGCCCGTGAATGCCAGGCATTGTTTCGATAGTCAGGTCGCAGATGTCGGCGCGGAGATTTTTGATCGTCTCAATGCTGTCGGCTCGGTTGGTCCCGATGATACCATTGGCGCCGCGTTTCAGCCATCCAGTGACGTAGAGACCGCGCAAGGGCTGGTCGCCATCTACAACACGACCTTCAATATTCGAAAGCACGCCAGAGGAAAAATCAAATGGCAAACCTGGAAGGGGCACACTACGGTACCCGATACTTCTAAAAACCAGTCCACAAGATATCGTTTCTGTTTCATCTGTGGATTGCGCGACTTGGGAAAAAGCAGGCCCCTCTAGTCGGTTTCGTGCCAACAAAATTTCCTGCACGCGCTCCTGGCCTTTCAGAGCAATTGGACTTAGGCAAAAACGAAACTTAATCTCGCGCCGCCCTACACTCGTATCTTGCTCAGCAAAGCCGCGGAAGGTTTCCAAGTTCTTGACAGCATTCGTATTGGTCTTTGCCTCAAGCTCGATCTTGCTTTGATCGTTGAGAACACACTCTTGAGCATTGACGCTCGCATTGGTGTTGGTGATTGACCCAAGTTCGCGAAGCTCTTTTGCCGTGAACTTCGCCTGTGCCGGGCCACGTCGTCCAAGTATGTGAATCTCTCGTATCTTGCTTTGAGCAAGAGCCTCAAGGGCATGCTCAGTTATATCGGTATGGCGCAGCTCGTCGACGGGTTTAGCGAGAATTCTCACAACGTCGGCTGCAACATTGCCTTGTCCAACAACGACTGCAACCTCTTGGCTCAAATCAAATTTCTTATCTCGGTAATCTGGGTGCCCATTGTACCAACCGACAAACTCCGTTGCGGTGTGGCTTCCCTCCAGGTCCTCGCCAGGTATGTCCATTCGCCTATCGGCGTGCGCACCACAAGCGAGCACAACGGCATGGTGTGTCGCCTGCAGGTCCGCTATGGAGACATCGCGACCGAGCTCAACATTTCCGAGAAAGTTGAAATTCTCATGTCGCGCGATCTTGTCATATACGAGTATTGATTGCTTGAGTTTGGGATGGTCTGGCGCAACGCCGCTCCTGACCAATCCGTACGGTGTCGGAAGCCGTTCGATCATGCTGACACGCACGTCTAGATCCGACCGGAGCAAAGCCTCCGCCGCATAAAAACCGCTTGGCCCACTCCCAACAATGGCGACGTGATACGGCGGATCGTGCGAATTATCTTGGTTGGACATGCTGGCCAGCGCCCTCTCGGATTATCTCAAAAACCGAGTTTGGCGCGGTGCTCTTCTGCGGTAGGGAGAGGGTCTTGCTTCTCGCTTATTACCGGTAACGCGCGCGAGCGTTCTACGTTGATTGCAATCCACGGTGTCTTGTCGTCAGGCATATCTATCACTTCGTAAATCGCATTAACTGGGCACGCGGGGATGCAGGCGCTACAATCCACACAAACATCTGGATCAATATAAAGTTGTTCGCTATCGGCGTGAAAACATTCTACAGGGCAAATTTCCACACACTCTGTAAAGCGGCAAAGCTTGCAGTTGTCCGTTACGATGTGCGCCATGTGCAATCCCATTTTTCACGAGGGTTGATGTTCAATGGATTCCGGATGTCTCGTAAATCAGACAGCTAACAACAATCAATCCAGATTTTAAAAGACAGTTCGACCGCCGCTTGTCTCTATACAGCGGCTCGTAAGTCTTGAATTGTGCTGGTTTGAGCACCGAGCCACCATTGCCAGACATCGTCTACCTGGACCGGCAGCACGTCGCCAACGGCACCGATAAATTCCTGCCATGCACCTATGTATTCATGACTGACGCCAACGAGACATGGCAGATCATGACCCACAGCAAATTCAATCGCGGGACGAAAGCCGCGTCCATTAGCTTCCAGTTTGCCAAACCTGTTCACGATAAGAATATCCGCGCCACGTTCCAAGCCTGTAATGGTCATGCCGACGGCCGACTCTAAGGCCCCGGTGTCGAGCGAACATCCGCGTGCCTCCGGTCCCCTGTCCTCGGAAATGGAAATGGTTTCGCCACTATGCAGAATTTCAAGCTTCATATCGCAGCGGCGACGGCCCGGGCGATGCGTGTTCTGTTTAACTGCACCTGCCACGCGGTATCCGTTGTTTAACAGCCGAGATGCGATCGTGCTCATCACCGCATCAAGCGCGTTGCCATTGCCGGGCCGGTAGGAAATGGCTGCGAGCGGTGGGCCGGCCTCTTCTGACATGGCGGTAAATTCCTCATCGATCGAACAAGATCAGGCGCAGTAACCCGCAGCCAGCCTTATGACAGGGTTAGGTGCGCGAGTACTGAAGCTCCACCGCCGCGGGCAAATGCGGCGGTGGAGTCGGCGGTGTGTTAGTTGGCGCGCGTCACCTCGACAAGGTTGTCGTTGAACGACGGCGCGTGACCCATGTCTGTAAACTCAGCAGAACTGATGGAGTTCACTGTGCC